>CADBTX010000143.1 GCA_902797705.1 uncultured Lachnospiraceae bacterium
ATCTATGCCAGAAAGGTGATGGGAGTCACGGACCGTCTGGCTTTTGTGAGCCCCTGCATAGCAAAGAAAATGGAGATAGAGGATCCCCATAATAAGGGACTGGTCCAGTATAATGTGACTTTTGAGCACCTTATGGACTATGTAAGGAAGCATGATGTCAAGGGAGAAAAGATCCATACGGACATCGAATACGGCCTTGGGCTTTACTACCCCACTCCTGGCGGACTCGCGGAAAATGTAAGGTGGTTCCTGGGGGATCAGGTATATATCCGCCAGATAGAAGGAGAGCGGCGGCTCTATGACTGGATGCATAAGAATGCCGACAGGATAAAGGATACAAAAACGCCGTTTCTCTTTATTGATGCCCTGAACTGTGAAAAGGGCTGTATCTGCGGTACTGCGGTAAATCCCGAAAAATCCCAGACGGATGATGCCCTTTATGCCCTCCTTGATATCCGGGAAATGGCAAAGAAGGATGTCAAAGGAGACGCCTGGTCAAGAGACGATACTCCCGCCGAAAGGCTTAGGAATTTCAATGAGCAGTTTAAGGATCTGGTTCTCGAGGACTATCTGAGGGGCTATACCGACAGGTCTGAAGAGTGCAGATATGAGATTCCGGATGAGGGGGAGCTGGAGAAGATCTTTACCTCCATGAATAAGCTCACTCCCGAATCCAGACAGATAAACTGTACCTGCTGCGGCTATGAGAGCTGCAGACAGATGGCGACCGCCATATATAACGGCTTTAACCATAAGGAAAACTGCATCTACTACGAAAAGACCATGGTCCGGGAGCTGGAGATAGAGAAGGCCATAGCCGAGGAGACAGCAAGGGCAAAGAGCGCCTTTCTGGCCAATATGTCCCATGAGATACGTACTCCCATCAATGCTCTTCTGGGAATGAATGAGCTTATACTCCGGGAGAGCGGAGACCCGAATATAACCCAGTGTTCGGAAACCATAAGAAGCGCGGGAAATGCACTTCTCGGAATTGTGAACAATATCCTTGATTTCTCCAGGATAGAGACCGGGGATATGGAGATAAGACCTGACTTTTACGATCTTTCCGATATCCTTACCGACATGGTCAATATGACCAGGACCAGGGCGGAGGATAAGGGTCTGAAGATAAAGACGGAATTTGACCCGGAGACTCCCAGATATCTCTTCGGTGATGCGGTAAGGATAAAGCAGGTCATCTCAAACCTGCTCAGCAATGCGGTAAAGTTCACGGAAAAGGGTGGTATTACCTTCCGGATCGATCATGAGAAGATCCGGGGCAAAGATGACAGCGTCCTCTTAAAGATCTCGGTGGAGGATACGGGTATCGGAATACGTGAAGAGGATCTGGAAAAGCTTTATACGGAATTCGAGCGTATCGATGAAAAGAGAAACCGGAGCATAGAGGGCCTGGGTCTGGGAATGAATATCACCAGAAGCCTCCTTTTGCTCATGGGCTCTGATCTTAAGGTGGAGAGCACCTACGGAGCAGGCTCTGTGTTCTCCTTTACCCTGAAGCAGGGAGTCAGCAAGTGGACGGAACTCGGTAATTATGAGACCGCCTACCAGGAGAGCATGGGCAGAAGAAAGGCCTACAGAGAGCGGTTCATAGCCCCTCTTGCGGAGGTGCTGGTGGTAGACGATAATCCCATGAACCTTGTGGTATTTAAGAGCCTGTTAAAGCAGACGCTTGTGAATATCGATACTGCGGATAACGGGTTCCAGGCTCTGGAGCTTACCGGGGAAAAGAAATACGATATCATTTTCATGGATCATATGATGCCTGATATGGACGGTATCGAGACCCTGCAGAAGATAAAGAAAGACGGGAATAACCCCAACGCAGGGACACCCTCGGTTTGTCTCACCGCAAATGCCATAGCGGGGGCCAGAGAGGATTATATTTCCAAGGGTTTTGACGAGTATATGTCAAAGCCGGTGGAAGGAGTAAGGCTTGAGGAGATGCTCCTTTCCTATCTCCCGAAGGAAAAGGTAAGGTCTGTTCTGGAGGATTCCGGTGATACGGTTTCCGGAAACGGGGAAGAGGAAAGGATCAAGGAATTAAGGAAGTATGAAAACATAGATGTGGATACCGGTATCGAAAACAGCGGTTCCGTGGAAGCATATGTCCCGCTTTTGCAGATATTCTATAAGTCTATCGGGAATAAGACCGATGAGCTCGAGGGATTCCTGGAAGAAGGGGATATAAAGAACTATACCATCAAGGTGCATGCCCTGAAGAGCTCGGCAAAGCTCGTGGGGGCCCTTTCTCTCGGGAAAAAGGCCCAGCTGCTGGAGGAAGCCGGAAAGAACGGGGATGTTTCCTATATTGAGGAAAATACCGGAGAGCTGTTGTCGGATCTTGCCGGCATCGGTACCATCCTTTCAGATGTATTTCCGGAAGAGGAAAGTAAGGAAAAGGCCGAGAGTGATCCGGAATTCATAAGATCAGCATACGGAGAGATCCTGGAAGCAGCACAGAACATGGATATCGAGGCACTTGAATGTATTTTTGACGAACTGGAGAATTACAGGATGCCGGAGAGCGAAAAGGAGCTGTACGGAAAACTGGAAAAGGCTTACTCTGTGTTCGACTATGACGGGATAGTTTCACTATTAAAGTAAAAAAGGGGAAAAACTTGGCTGAGGGTAAGGTTGGAAAAAACATTCTTATCACTGCGGCGGCCATTCTGGCGGTTGCTGTTTTGACTGTTTGCAGTATTTTATGGGTCAATAAGGCCGGACAGGCGGAAAAGGCGGCGCAGGAATCGGAGGCAGCTGCAGCGGCTTATGCTGCCGCACTTGCTGAGAGCAGCGCCCGGGAAGCCGAGGCCTATGAGGCCGCAGATATGGCGGAGAGGGCTGCGGCGGAAATTGCGGCAGCGGAAAAAGAGACAGTTGGTGACTCCCATGGGGGAGAAGCAGCTCTTTACTCAGAATTCATTTCCGGGGACGGGGAGATCAGGAGGGCTTTATCTACCCTCACCAGGGACGAGCCGGATCTCGTTAAGAATTACCGGCTGAAGATTGATCTGAAGAAGATGGAGAGCGTGGAACTCCCGTCGGGAAAGGGGCTGAGGGTCAGATTTTCCGGAAGGTTTGACAATCCTTCTAAAAGAGACAGCGCCGTCATCAGGATCAACGCCCGGGAAGGAAGCTATGAAGGCAGGATTTACCTCGCTGACCTTAGATTTGATGATGATAAGAAGGTGGATCTCTCGGCCCTTAGCGATGAGGATCTTTCCGACGGCCACGGGGGAGCCTTAAGGAGCATCGGCCTCTCTTCCCTTAAGGGTGAGGGCTGCGTGGTCTGCGATACTCTTTTTGACGGAAAGAACGACGGAGATAAGGTCAGCATTGTGGTGCCCTTAAAAGGGCTGGATTCTTCGGGCTTTCAAACGGTCTATTACGATCTGTATTTCGAAGGAGAAGACCCTTCCTTTATATTTACGACAGGCTGTGACTTTGCCGGCAGGGAGGAGACGGATCCGGCTCTCGACAGGATAAACGAGGCATTCGCGCTGTACAGGAGCAAGGCTGCAGCGGGACAGGAAAC
>CADBTX010000144.1 GCA_902797705.1 uncultured Lachnospiraceae bacterium
CACACTCACCTGATCTGCTGATAATTCAAGCTTTGCTTCCACCCCTCCTATATCGATCCTGGTGTAGACCGTACGTCTCCCGGGATTTACCGAAAGCACCCTGAACTCCTGATCTCCGTAGATCCCGGTGTCATCCGTCACAATATCGCCCTCATGGATACCGATATCAGGCACCGCCCCGGCATCGATGGGAAGCTCCTGCCCCTTTCCCATCCTCTCTGAGAGCCAGGGGATCTCCGGGTCCCCGTCAGTCCAGAGTCCAAAGCGGATACGCCGCATTTTCCCGAACATTTCAGCCTCCACCACTGCTCTTCTGTGGGGAATATCCAGCTTCGCGATATGATTTCTGTATTTCGCAAGAGGCCCCACCACCTTCTCGATATAGCGGTGGTTCTTCATTTTGATGTAGCTTACATGCATCATCCCGTCATAGATTATGGAATCAAGGAATTCCTCGTCCGATTTTCCCACCGGAACGAAGAGCCTGGAATCATCCTCATCCCTGAAAGCCAGGATCCTCTTGAATTTAGGTATTTTTTTTTTTTTGTTTAAAAAGTCCTCGGGCCTTTCCGTGTCCATAAAAAGATAACCCGGGAACATTTTCTTAAATAATATCCTGTTCTTTCCCCTGCTCCGCCTTACTTCCTCATAGAGAGGGATAAATACTTTTTTGTATGTATCCTGGTCCTGGAGGGTATCGATATAAGACTTGACTGTCTCCTCCTCACCGCTCCGGACCTGCATCACGTACCACACAGCAAACTCCTACTCCCCACCTTTACATCTTCCGGCAGCGCATATCTCCTCAAGTTCCTCAGGACTGCATTTTAAGAATTCATCCGGTCTTACGGTCCTGTCATCCACGTAAAAGCCCTTATGTCCCGGCCAGACCTTCCCGAAGACTATCTCATCATATGGAATATCCCATTTGGCTAGCCAGTTTCTCAAAACCGGTTCAGTATTCTCATGAATGAGCGAGAGATCTCCCTTAAAAGTATTCATATTTCTTGAGGTATAAAGAATGATCTTTGCACCCTTTTCCTTATACTCCCTTATCCTTTGAACTATCTCAGGATAGGGCACAAGATCCTCATACCTTTCTTCTTTTTTCTTTATCGGACATATGGTTCCGTCCACATCAAATACAAAGGAATACTCGCTGAACATACACTAATAATGCCAAAAACACCCCGCTACGTCAACCGCAGTCGGGGTGTTCCATTGATCTGATAATATTTTACTTCTTCTTCACCCTCATTGCTGCAAAGAGGCTCTGGATAACGATGAAGATAAAGAGCAGCGCAGCTGTAAGGATGTTGGGCCAAGAACTGGCCAGCTTTCCGTTGGTCTTGACTATTGATGAAATAGTACCGTTTATCAAAACTCCGATGAAGGTACCGAAAACATTTCCCACACCACCGGTAAGGAGGGTTCCTCCGATGACCGCCGACGATATGGCGTCCATTTCAAGTCCCGTAGCCTGCTGAACAGAACCTGCCATGGTATTAAGGCAGTAGCAGATGCCCCCGATGGAGGTAAGCACAGACGAGAGCATATATGCCTTCATCTTGGTCTGCTTTACATTAAGACCCATCATGGCTGCGCTCTGCTCGCTTCCGCCGATGGCGTAAAGAGCACGTCCGAATCTGGTATAGCGGAGCATGAGGAAGATAAGCAGCAGTACCAGTAAAGCTACCACAACCTCGATCCTGATAAAGGGAGCCATGTACTTACCCTTGTTATTTACGTATCCGCCAAAGGGGATCGTGATCTTGGCATTCGCCCAGTTATAAAAGGTCTCGTTGATATCCTTCGTGATGGAAACCTGATCGGTACAGATGACCGCGGTCATTCCTCTTCCGAAGAACATTCCCGCCATTGTCACGATAAAGGGCTGTATCTGAAGATATCCGATAAGGAAGCCCTGAACAAGTCCGAATACTATTCCGGTAACCAGTACCGCAATACACATAGGTACGGCACCCACGCCATTCCTCATGCCAACAGCCAGCATCATACAGTCCATGGCCACCAGCGAACCTACCGAGATATCGATACCTGCTGTGAGCATTACAACCGTAAGTCCGCAGGACACACAGATAAGTCCGGAATTGGTGATCAGGATATTAAGGAAGGTCTGAAGATGCGTAAAGCCCTTCGCTCCGTAAACTATACATCCACCTGCATACATCACGATGAAAAGTCCGATGGTTATAAGAAGCAGCAGGGTATTTGAATTCATTGATCTTAATTTTTTCATACTTATACTGCCTCCTTTGAGCCTTTCATGTTAGAGCGCTTCCTGAAGAATGCCTTAAGGGGCGCTGACTGGATAGCTACGATGAGTATGACTATGATGGCCTTGTAAACCGGAGCCTGGTCAGTGGAAACACCGAGAGCGTAAAGCGTTGTAGTTATGGCCTGAATGGTATAGGCACCGATAATGGAGCCTGCCAGATTGAACTTACCGCCTCCCAGAGAGTTTCCGCCGAGAGCAACCGCAAGGATCGCATCCATTTCATAATAAAGACCTATATTGTTGGAGTCTGCAGAGGTTATCCTGGAGGAATTGACAAGTCCTGCCACGCCTGCGAAGAATCCACAGATCACATAGGTTAGGAAGATGATCTTCTTTGAATTTAAGCCCGCTATACGGCTGGCCTTGGGGTTGATACCAACCGACTGGATATACATTCCGAGGGAAGTATTCTTAAGCACCAGGGCCACCACAGCAACACAGATGGCCGCTATTATGATGGGGGTGGGTACAACTCCCGTAAATGCACCGAAGGCACCGAAAGAAGCATTACGTACATAAACTATAAGGTTGTTGCAAAGGAGCAGTCCGATGGCTCTGGCTGCCGAGAACAGGATAAGGGTGGCCACCATGGGCTGGATCCCGAAATAGGCCACCAGGGTTCCGTTGAAGGCTCCGCAGAGGGTTCCCATGGCAAAGGCAGCAAGCACACCTACAATAAGGGGAACCGCAAGTTCC
>CADBTX010000145.1 GCA_902797705.1 uncultured Lachnospiraceae bacterium
CATGAAGCCTCTTAACCTGCACGTCAAATATGGATCTCGGATCCACCTCGACTCCGTTATGCTCCAGGATATATTTTGCAAGGCGCTGTTTATTCTTGAACTTGATGTTCATGAATTCATTCTGGGCCTTCTTGTCATCCGCATAAACCGCGATACCGTGGATCTTCTTTAAATCCGTGATCCAGTCGGGACCCACATGGTCAGTAACCCAGTCTGCAAGGAGCGGATTACCGTGAAGGAGGAAGCGCCTCTGGGTTATGCCGTTGGTCTTGTTATTGAACTTCTCCGGCATCATGTCATAGAAGTCCTTAAGTTCTCTCTTTTTCAATATCTCGGAGTGAAGGCGTGCAACACCGTTAACCGAGAAGCCTGCACAGATGGCGAGATAGGCCATCCTTACCTGACCGTCATAGATGATGGCCATGTTCCTTATCTTCTCCTGATCTCCGGGGTATTTCGCCTGGATCTGCAGACAGAAGCGGCGGTTTATCTCTTCTATTATCTGGTAAACCCTGGGCAGCAGCCTTGAGAAAAGCTCTATCGGCCACTTCTCAAGAGCTTCGCTCATTATGGTGTGGTTCGTGTACGCACAGGTGCTGGTGGTAACATCCCAGGCCTCATCCCAGCTAAGTCCGTGATCATCCATAAGGATCCTCATAAGCTCGGGGATAGCCACTGTAGGATGGGTATCGTTCAGCTGGAATATGTTCTTCTCCGCAAAGCGCTTGATATCATCATGCTTTCTCATGTACTTCGCTACCGCTTCCTGAACGGAGGCTGATATAAAGAAGTACTGCTGCTTTAACCTCAGCTCTTTTCCTGCATAGTGATTGTCATTGGGATAAAGGACTTCCACGATGTTCTTTGCCAGGTTGTCCTGCTCCACGGCCTTTCTGTAATCACCCTTGTCAAAGGAATCCAGCTGGAAGCACTCAACAGGCTCCGCGTCCCAGATACGTAAGGTATTAACGATACCATTGCCGTATCCCACAACGGGCATGTCATAGGGAATGGCATTTACTGACTGATAGCCGTCCTGTATGAAGTGGTTCCTTCCGTTGCTGTCGGTCTCGACTCTTACATAACCGCCGAACTTTACTTCCTTCTTGTATTCTCTGCGGCGGAGCTCAAAGGGATTTCCGTCTCTAAGCCAGTCATCGGGTATCTCATACTGATATCCGTCTTTTATCTTCTGCTTGAACATTCCGTAACGGTATCTGATACCGCAGCCATATGCCGAATAGCCGAGGGTCGCCAGTGAATCCAGGAAGCAGGCAGCGAGACGTCCAAGACCTCCGTTTCCGAGAGCCGCATCCGGTTCCTGATCCTCCACCACATTGAGATCCAGCCCCAGTTCCTTAAGGGCTTCCTTGATCTCCTTGTATTCACAGAGGTTGATAAGGTTATTTCCCAAAGCCCTTCCCATAAGGAATTCCATGGAGAGGTAGTAGACCGTCTTCGGGTCCTCCTTCTCATAGGCCTTCTGGGTCGCCATCCAGTCCTCTATGATGGTATCCTTTACGGCAAAACACACAGCCTGGAACACCTCCTGCTGGTCCGCCTCTTTTAGATTCTTTCTGTAGAGGGAGCGGATATTGTCCTCTATCTGCTGCTTGAACTTTGCCTTGTCAAATTTTTTTGAGGTGATCATATGCATACTCCTTATATTCTTTCTACTCCCAGAGTTACTTTTTCGCCGTTGATATCCCATTCCTTCGTGTAGCCCGAAAGCCCGGCCATATCGATCTCGGCGGCCATGGTCTCAGTCTTTACGAAGTCTGCATTCTCAGTAAGATACTCCTCCAGCTTCTCGCTGCCGGTCATTGAGATCCGGATCTTGTCCATAACCTCGAAATCCGCTTCCTTACGCATGGTCTGTATCTTACTGATAAGCTCCCTGATATAACCCTCCTCCAGAAGCTCAGGAGTCAGGTTCGTATCGAGGACCACGGTGATATTATTGTCATTCTGCTCTACAAAGCCCTCTTTATTGCTCATCTCGATAAGAAGATCCTCTTCTGCGAGAGAGACATCGGTGCCGTCGAAGCTGAATTTCAATGCGCCCTCAGCCTTAAGGGTATCCATAGCCTCGTTTCCGTCCAGATCCTTAAGGGCTTCCCTTATCTTATTCAGGACCTTTCCGTATTTTGGACCTACGGTCTTAAGCTGGGGCTTGAAGCTGTAAGTGGTAAAGCTCCGGAGTTCCTCGGAGAACTCCACCTTCTTTACATTGAGCTCGTCCGCTATGATCTCCTTATAGAAGTCGGACATCTCCGGAGCCTTTACATACATCTTTCCGATGGGCTGTCGGTTCTTTATGCCGCTTTCATTTCTGGCTGCACGCCCAAGGACCACGATATCCAGCACTTCCTCCATATCCTTTTCAAGTCCGCTGTCGATAAGGCTCTCGTCAGCCACGGGATAATCGCAGAGGTGGATGGATTCCGGAACGCCCTTTTCCTTTCCGGCAATGAGATTCTGGTAGATCTCCTCAGTCATGAAGGGTATCATGGGAGCCGCGGCTTTTGAGATATCCCTGAGACAGGTGTACAGGGTCATATAGGCATTTATCTTGTCCTGCTCCATGCCCTTTGCCCAATACCTCTTACGGCAGCGGCGAACGTACCAGTTACTCAGCTCGTCCACAAAGGACTGAAGGGATTTTGCAGCTTCAGGTATCCTGTAATTCGAGAGATCCTCATCCGTCTCCCTTATGGTGGACTGGAGTCTGGACAATATCCATCTGTCCATAACTGAAAGGCTGTCGGTATCCAGATTGTGATCCGCAGCGTCGAAATTATCTATATTTGCATAGAGCACGTAGAAAGCATAGGTATTCCACAGGGTGCCCATAAACTTTCTCTGGCACTCGATGACGGCTCTGTCATGGAAACGATTGGGAAGCCAGGGGGCACTGTTGATATAGAAGTACCACCTTATGGCATCGGCGCCGAAGGTATCCAGCGCAGCAAAGGGATCCACGGCATTGCCCTTGGATTTGCTCATCTTGTTGCCGTCCTCATCCAGCACCAGTCCCAGAACTATAACGTTCTCAAAGCAGGGCTTATTGAAAAGCAGTGTGGAGATGGCGTGAAGGGAATAGAACCATCCTCTGGTCTGATCCACCGCCTCGGAAATAAAGGAGGCAGGGAACTGGGCCTTGAAAAGATCCTCATTCTCAAAAGGATAGTGATGCTGGGCAAAGGGCATGGCGCCGCTGTCAAACCAGCAGTCAATGACCTCCGGAACCCTCTTCATATCTTTTCCGCACTCCGGACACTTACAGATTATTTCGTCGATGAAGGGCCTGTGGAGTTCCACGGTCTTTGCCTTTTCATTGCCCGAAAGCCTGTAGAGTTCCTCTCTGGAACCAATGGACTCGCGATGTCCGCAGTCCTTGCACTCCCAGATATTAAGGGGAGTTCCCCAGTACCTGTTTCTGGAAACCGCCCAGTCCTGTATATTCTTGATCCATTCTCCGAATCTTCCGGAACCGATGGTCGAAGGGATCCAGTTGATCTTTTCATTATTCGCAACGAGGTCATCCCTGACACGGGTCATCTCTATGAACCAGGATTCCCTTGCATAATAGATAAGAGGCGTATCGCAGCGCCAGCAGAAGGGATAATCATGTTCAAATTTCGGTGCCGAGAAGAGAAGTCCTCTGGAATCCAGATCCTTCAGCACCTCGGGATCCGCATCCTTTACAAAGAGTCCGGCAAAGGGTGTTTCTTCGGTCATATTTCCCTTGTCGTCCACGAACTGGACAAGGGGCATATCGTACTTTCTGCCAACCCTGGCATCGTCTTCACCGAAGGCGGGTGCCTGATGAACGACTCCGGTACCGTCTTCCATTGTTACATAGTCATCCACTACCACATAATGGGCTTTTTTCTTCTGCTTCTCTGCAGCGTCACCGGCGCACTTAAAGAGGGGCTCATATTCCATGTATTCCATCTCTTTACCGGTGAATTCATCGATTATCTCATAGGGCGCTGTGGGAGCGTCCTCTCCTCCAAGGACCTTTTCCGCAAGGGCCTTTGCAAGGATATATGTGTATCCGTCCGCGGTGTGCACCTTTACATAGGTCTCTCCGGGATTCACGCAAAGTCCCACGTTACTGGGCAGTGTCCAGGGGGTGGTGGTCCAGGCCAGGATGTACTCATCCTTATCCTTTACCTTAAAGCGGGCAATGGCAGATCTTTCCTTTACTGCCTTATAGCCCTGAGCCACCTCATGGCTTGAAAGAGGGGTGCCGCAGCGTGGACAGTAGGGCACGATCTTAAAGCCCTTATACAGGAGTCCCTTCTTCCATATCTCGCTTAATGCCCACCATTCGGACTCTATATAATCATCTTCATATGTAACATAGGGATGCTCCATGTCGGCCCAGAATCCCACCTGGTCCGAGAACTTTTCCCACATTCCCTTATACTTCCATACGGATTCCTTACATTCCTTTATGAAAGGCTCAAGGCCGTACTTCTCGATCTGTTCCTTTCCGTCGAGCCCCAGCTTCTTCTCCACTTCCAGTTCCACCGGGAGACCGTGGGTGTCCCACCCCGCCTTTCTCGGCACATAAGCACCCTTCATGGCGTGATACCTCGGGATCATATCCTTAATGACACGTGTCAGCACATGGCCGATATGCGGCTTTCCGTTTGCTGTGGGAGGGCCGTCATAAAAGGTATAGGTAGGTCCTTCCTTCCTGGAATCCATGGACTTCTGAAAGATATCGTTCTCGTTCCAGAACTTTACAACCTCTTTCTCCCTGTCCACAAAATTTAGATCGGTGTTAACTTTACTGTACACTGCCATTGATCAAAAACTCCTTTCGGCGATTATAAACGCCGTTATATTTTCCTATTTTTTACAATTATTGTCAATGAAGCGCCTTATACCTTTATGGCTCCAAGCACCTCACCGATGCTGTCGGCTATGCAGAGATCCGCCTCCCGGTCTCTGGAGGTCGCGCCCTTATTGATGAGGATCAGATGATCACCCTTAAAGTAATCTATGAGGCCAGCCGCAGGATATACCACCAGACTGGTGCCTCCTATTATAAGCACATCCGCCCGCGATATGGCGTCAATGGCATTGCTTATGGTTTCCTGATCCAGCCCTTCCTCATAGAGCACCACATCCGGCTTGATGATGCCGCCGCATTCATCACATTTCGGCACCGGATCTTTGCTTTCCTTCATATATTCCAGATCAAAGAATTTGTGACAGGACATACAGTAATTCCGGAGGATACTGCCATGGAGCTCGTATACCGTTTCGCTCCCCGCAGCCTGATGGAGTCCGTCTATATTCTGGGTCACAACAGCAGTGAGTTTTCCCGCCTTTTCAAGCTCCGCCAGCTTAAGGTGGGCTTTATTGGGCCCGGGACTCACGTCGGATCCGATCATAAGTATCTTGTCCCTGTAAAACTTGTAGAATTCCTCCGGCTTCCTCATAAAGAAGGTATGGCTCAGTATCTGCTCCGGCGGATAGTCGTACTTCTGATGATACAGTCCGTCAACAGAGCGGAAATCCGGAATGCCGCTCTCGGTCGAAACCCCGGCCCCTCCGAAAAACACTATCCTCTGCGCCTTGTCAATGATCTCCTGAAGTCTTGCCCTTTCGTCTCCCATGGAATACTCCTTTCTATTCCAGAAAACCTATCTGCATGGAACCCCGTAAAACCTTTTCGCCGCTATCCTTTTTCATGGCCACCTTTATCCTTATCACTCTGTAAGCGTCGTTCTTTTCCGCCACTTCCCCGCTGACTGTGAGACAGTCCCCCGGGTAAACGGGCTTCATGAATTTGATCTCGGTATTTTGGATTATGCTTTTTTCACTCGGCAGATACATTCCCGCCAGAGTGGACAGGAAGGATGCCGTCAGCATCCCGAAGGCCGCATGGCCCTGAAACCCGTGTGCCTTCGCAAAATCATCATCCCTGTGAAAGGGATTCATATCCCCGGTGATGCTTCTGAAGCTGTCCAGCATTTCATCGGTGATAGTGATCCTGAATTCTTCCCTGTGACCCTGATCCAGGTCTTCGTATACGTATTTGTTCATCAGAGTTTGCTTATTATGAGGTCAACCATTTCCCCTACGTTCTTCAGTTTTCCCACTTCCTTTATATTGAATTTCATATTGAACTCATGCTCCATGGTCATCACCAGCTCCACATGAGCCAGACTGTCCCAGTCCTCGATGTCCGAAGAATTGGTCTCATCCACTATCACCAGGGAGTCGTCATCAAATTCCTCCCTGAAGATAACAGTGATCTTTTCAAAAATCTCTTCCCGTGTCAAAATCAATCCTCTCCTTTGATATATTCATTTAAGTCCGGTCTTAGGGGATCATATACCAGAATGACCTCCGAACCTTCTTTTTCTCTCTCGATCGAATCCCACTCCACAAGATCGAGTATCAGCGGATCCCGGACCAGATGCTTCCAGACGGTATAGGTGGCCCTTACAAAATCCCTTTCCAGCTTTACCCCCTCTTTTATCAGCGGGCATTCATAGGGAACGGATCCGGTACTCCATATGAGGACCAGATGTCCCTCATCCAGAAAATGGGGAGCAAGGGGAAAAGTCCTGCATTGAATGGGTCTCTTCTCCCTGGGGCATCGCGGGGCATCCTTGCATTTCACAAAAAACACCTTTCCCTTCCAGGAAGGGGGAAACACATAATCCTCCGTGGATTCCTCGCTCCAGGAAAGCCAGTCATCCCTTCTGTCATGGATCTTGTCCTCTCCCGGCAGAAGATAGATCCCCATCTTCTCCTCCCACTGCCTGTCATCCCCTGTGCCGCAGCAGGCCGCTCCGCACATGGCTCCGCAGTCATGGTCAAGGGGTGAAACCCGGTCAAGGAAACGGTAGATCGCCCGGTATTCATCCTTCCTTATAATGGACTTAATCATCCTGCCCCGTATAGGTGCAGATCTTTCTGCTCCTGTTATTTATCACGTCATCGAATATGATGTCATAGGTCTTTCCCATCTCAATGGTCTTCATGGGAATATCGTCCACCTCATATCTTCTGGAGGCACCGGCTTTCTTAAAATCCTCCTCAAAGGGATAGATGGTGATAAAGATATCCTTGTCAAGATCCCTGACATTCATGGAATAGGTCCTTATGCTCTCGTTACCGTCATAGTCAATGTAAGGAGCCGTGAAGTCCTTTAAGTATCTGTAACTTATCCCCGCCTGCTCCTCCACGTAATGCACAAAGGTATAGGAATGCTGGCACTCCACATCGATAAAGACGTTTTTGGTATTGTGATCCCTGCAATAGGTAAAGGGGGAATCGGCCCCGAAGGAGCTTTTGTTTGTCATGGCGCAGAGTTCCTCCATGTCCCGTCCCCACACCGCGAAACTGTAGATAGGATGCTGGGTCCTCTTAAAATCATCTCTTTTTAAGGCGATCTTCCCCATGGATCCCGTGCGGCATGGCGTCTTCCTGATGTCAAAGGTCTTTCCCTTGCAGAAGTCCCAGTTGAAGGTAGGGATCAATATGGTGCCGTCCGGCCCGATGATATCAATGATCCCGTCGATCAGATCGTTCATGTCTCCGGAATCTCCGTTTTCCAGGGAAGTATAAAGAAGGGTCGTAACATCCGATGCAACCCAGACACTGTCACCTTTATTTAATCCAAAGAACTCCGGAATCTTTCTTAAAGGCACGTATTTTTCACTCATGGCATGTATTATAACACAGATGATTGATTTTCATCAGAAAATCAATGAAAAGGCCTCCGGATCACTTTCCGGAAGCCTTTTGGTTACTATTCACAGCCGAACTGCGCACTTTGCTGCGCAGTTACGGCCCAAAGAATTATGGCGGGCAGGGGTTTTGCCCCATTGCCG
>CADBTX010000146.1 GCA_902797705.1 uncultured Lachnospiraceae bacterium
ACAAAAGCCAGACGGTCCGTGACTCCCATCACCTTTCTGGCATAGATAGCAGCACACATCAAGGGGCTCTGTACCGGGAAAAGCTTTGGCAAAAGCTCAGGCAGATATCTTTCGATATATGAGACCACTGCGGGACATGGCTGGGAGATCCCTCCGAGAAAATCATATTTCTCAATATAATTAAGATAGCCCCAGGTGGTAATATACGCACCAAAGGACACGCTTATTATCCGGTTTATACCCAGCTTCTTAAGCCCGCCCAGTATACTGCTGTATTCATCCGGGAAATTTGCCCTGAAAGCAGGAGCCATAAGAATAGATATCGGCTCTCCGTTCTTCAGATCCTCAAAGAAGCGCTCCGTGTCATCCATATATTCACGGGCACCATGAACACACACATCAATGCAGCTTCCGCAGGCCACACACTTGCTGCCGTCAACCTCTATCCTCGCCCTGCCGTTCTCTTCGGTGGAGATACAGGCTCCGATGGCACTGCAGACATTGATACATTTATTACAGCCGATGCAGTTGTCATTTGTATAAACAATGCTCCGTTCCATGTCTCAGTTCAGTCTTTCGTTCAGAAAGCTTATGATGTCCGCTTTGGTGGCAGTCTTCTGGAGAAAGCCGTCAGGCTTAAGGTCCAGGACCGTGGAGATGATCCCCTCCTTGGAGGCGGCTCCGGTAAGAAAAACAATGGGGATATCCGCAGTCTCAGGATCTTTTCTCAGCATTTCAAGAACCTGGGGGCCATTGAGCTCCGGCATCTCATAATCCAAAAGGACAAGGTCCACTTTATTTTTTGAAAGGAATCTTACTGCCTGTTTTCCGGCAGTGACCACATCCGTCCTGTACAGATCCCTGAGCCATTCCCTTACCATTTTCGCATACGCCGGGTCATCATCCACCAGCAGGATCCTCTTTTTTTCCATAAGTCTATCTCTCCTCTAAAGCTTGTGTCACTTCATCATAATTAAATTTACCCGCTTCAGTTTTTATCCTTGAAAACAGCTCCTCCTCCGCTTCGGGGATGCTGTATTTATCCATTTCCTCAAATATCCGGTCCAGCTCATAGCTGTCCATATCCTCCGCCGCCTTCCGGATCTCTTCGTATGCCTTCTTCATCCTCTCCGGAGCGGCCACGGGTTTTAACCCCGGGTTCTCTTTCTTTTCAAACAATCCCGAAAGGACCTCCTTAAATTTCAGGTGATCCTCCCTGAAGCTCCTATAATGATTCCTGATGTAATCCGCATCTCCGCTTTTTCCGGCATCCTCCATTCTCTGGGCCTCATCCCCAAGTAACTCCGCACCGATTATCCGGGCTGAACTCTTAAGGGCGTGGGCTTTAATGGCAAACGCCGGCCAGTCCTCAGCATTATAAAGCGTATCCAGTTCTTCCGTCTTTTCATCTATGGAATCGTAAAAAATATGCAAAAGCCCGGTATAGCTCCCCGGATCACCGCTGTTTTTAAGACCCTTTCTGCAGTCTATCAGCTGGCAATTCCTGATAACCTCCGGCAGCAACTCCTCTTCTTCCGCCTCGTTTTCTCCATCCCGGTCCCTTCTCTGAACCTTGCTGTCAGGAAGATAACTGATAAGCATATCCTCCAGCTCTTCCGCATCAATGGGCTTAGAAATATAGTCGTCAAAGCCGGCCTCTAAATACTGCTGCTTAGCACCGCTTATGGCATTGGCCGTGAGGCAGATGACGGGAGTGTCAATATTGGGGCTGTCCTTTTCCGCCTTCATCTCCTTAAGGGTCTCTATACCGTCCTTCTGGGGCATCATGTGATCAAGGAATATGATATCATACTTCCGGTCCAGGCTTAATGAAATACCCTCATCCCCGCTCATGGCACTGTCTGTCTTTACCCGGGTCTTTTTGATCAGGTTTTTAAATACGGTGATGTTCATGAGGTTATCGTCCACCACAAGGACCGATGCATCCGGAGCGGTGAATTTCTCCCTGTATTTTTCCCTGTTGTTCATCTGTGAGATAAAGGTATTCCGGTAATCTCCCAAAGGCTCCCATTTAACCACATCCTGCTTTAAGAGGAAGGAGAATACCGAGCCCTCTCCGTAAACGCTTCCCACGCTGAGCTCCGACCCCATAAGGCTCAATAAATTCTTTGAAATGCTCATGCCGAGGCCCGTACCCTCGATATTGCGGTTACGCTGCTCTTCAAGACGCTCAAACTTGGAAAACAGCCTTTGCATATCCTCTTCTTTGATACCGATACCCGTATCTATAACGGAAACCTTGAGTATCACCTTGTCCTTTGATCTTCCGATCTTTCCGCATCCTATCCTGAAGGTGATCCCGCCGCTTTCCGTATATTTCACCGCATTCGTCAGAAGATTTGTGATTATCTGTTTTATCCGGATCTCGTCACCGTGGAGATATTTCGGGGTTTCCGGATCAAAATCCAGTTTCAGGGACAGATCCTTTTCTTCAGCCCTGGGAGAGATCATGGTTACCAGATCGTTGATAACAGAGGACAGGTCATAATCCGTTGGAACTATGGAAAGCTTTCCCGCCTCTATCTTTGAGAAATCGAGAACATCATTGATAAGATTCAGAAGTGTGTTGCCTGCGGCCTTTACATTCTCCGCATATACCAGGATCTCCTTGTCATCGCACTCCCGGAGTATCATCTCATTCATGCCCAGAACTGCATTTATGGGGGTTCGGATCTCATGGGACATATTGGATAGAAATGCAGATTTCGCCTCGTTGGCCGCCAGGGCCTGTTCGCTGCGAAGATTAGATTCGAGGGCTTCCCTGCCCTTTTTCTCCGTCTGTCCGATAAGGATGAGAAAACCACCGATGATCATAACCGCTATTATGATGGTCAGAATAAGGGGGATCCTTAGTCTGGAAAATTCATCCGTTGCATCTATAACGGACACACAGGTCCACCCGTGCTCCAAGGGCTGGGAATAAATCAGGTAATCCCTGCCGGAATGATCAAGATAAAAATATCCGCTCTCATATGAGTGTACCTTTTCCGCAACTGCCAGGGAAAGCCGGTCGTTGCCGCTTGAAAGGTCCGTTCCGATCCTGGTCTTATCCGAGTGGGCTATGACAACTCCCTTGTCATTGACTATAAACTCCGAGAAAGACCGCCCCTCCTGAACATTTTTCTCTATGATGTTCTGATATTTGTTCATCATGAGATCAACGGCCACAACGCTCTCCCCGTCGGAAAGAGTCTGTGCCAGGGTAATGGCGATCTCCCCTGTCTCCATATCCTGATAGGGATCCACCACCACCATCTTTCCCCTGCCCTTCTGTGCGCAGGCATACCAGGGTCTCAGTCTGGGATCATATCCCTCCTCGGGGATCCATCCCGCACCGTCCAGATATTCCTCATTTATATAGGCATATATTCCCGTGGTCTCAACGGAAAGCGAATCAATGGCCGCCCTAGTCTCCTGCTTCAGATACGCCAGTATGTCCTCATTGGATCTGTTATCATTTAACATGATATTCAGATCATAGACCGAATGCTCGAGAACATTTGCTGCGGTCATCATATTCTTGTCTATCTGATAGGAGGATTCAATGGCATTGATACGGCCACGGTCTATTATGTCCTGTCTGGTGGCGTTATAAAGATTACTGTAGTAGATGGCAACTATACAGATGAAAAACAAAATGATAAGGATATAGCCTACCTGTCTGAGGTTTACAGATATTTTTCCGGTTTTAGCTTTGATCTGTTCCATCCGCGCGATTCTCCCAGAAAGATTGTATTTGAATATTATACCTTATATAACATCATCCTGTCATTATCAAACATCTTTCCGGAAATATCCTTAAATCTGTCCAGAAGGTCCTGAACCGTCATTTTTTCTCTTTCTTTGCCGGATATGTCAAGTATGATCCTGCCGCCGTCCATCATAAGCGTCCGGTTTCCGAGTTCCAGAGCGGACTTCATATTGTGGGTGATCATAAGACAGGTAAGGTGTTCTCTCTCCACCGTGTCCTTCGTGATCGTTAACACCTTATCTGCCGCCGCGGGATCCAGCGCCGCCGTATGCTCGTCAAGAAGCAGTATCTCCGGCGGATTGATGGTGGCCATCATGAGAGTCACTGCCTGTCTCTGGCCTCCTGAAAGCAGTCCCATGGGCTGCTTCATCCTTTCCTCAAGCCCCATTCCGAGACGGCTTAATATCTCCCTGAATTCCCGTCGCTGCTCCTTATCCGGAAGAGAGAGCCACCCTCCCCGTCCCGCTGCCAGAGCCAGATTTTCTTCAACGGTCATCCCCGCTGCTGTTCCCCTCATGGGATCCTGAAACAGACGGCCTATCATCCTGGCCCTTTTATGCTCCGGCATAAAGGTAATATCTTCATCATCCATAAAGATGCTGCCCTGATCGGCGATGAAGCTCCCTGCGATCAGGTTGAAAAGCGTGGACTTTCCTGCCCCGTTGGCACCTATGATGGTGATGAAATCCCCGTCGTTTACTGTGAGGCTGAGATCCTTTAACACCTTTTTCTCATTGACCGTTCCCCGGTCAAAGGTCTTGGAAACATGTGAGATCTTAAGCATTTTCCCTCCTTTTCGATCCGGATGAACGTTTTATTAACGGGATACGCTTCTTGAAATAAGGTCCGCTTATGGCGATGACCACTATCACCGAAGAGACCAGCTTCAGCATATAGGCCGGCATCTGGAATCTCAGGGCAATGGTATAGACCAGACGGAAAACAAAGGATCCCGCCACGGCACCCACAGCCTTCAGGGTGATACCGCCTCTGTCAAATAAAACCTGCCCGATCAGAAGTGATGCCAGGGCTATAGTCACCATACCCGTTCCGATATCGATATTTACCGCTTTCTGGGACTGTGCCAGAAGGCAGCCGCTTAAGGCGGTAAAGGAATTGGCGATGCAAAGCCCCACCGTTGTTGTAAAGGCAGGGTCCACAGATGATGAGCTGACCATATCCGGATTGTTTCCCGTGGCCCGGATGGCAAGCCCCAGCCTGGTCCTTAAAAAGAAGGAAAGGAAGGCCACCACCAGCACTACAGCTGTAAGGGCGATGATAAGCCTGTAACTGTCCGAAAATAAAGTGCCGTTCAGCCTGTCCTTCAGCATGGTGAATACCGTCTCCGTCCGGTTCATGTTTAGGAGTGAAGCGTTGCCCATGATAGCGATATTGACGGAATACCAGGCCGTATTTACCACGATCCCGGCCAGCAGGCTGTCTATACCCATCCTTGTCTGCAGAAGGGCCACCACAAAGCCTGACGCTACCCCCGCTGCCATCGCCACAGGGATAGAAAGAAAAGGATGCCCCGAAATGGCGACCACCGCTCCCACGGTGGCCCCCATTGTAAAGCATCCGTCAGTTGACAGATCACATACGTTCAGCATTGAATAGCTGAGGAACAGCGCCAGTACTGTCAGGGCCCCAAAAAGTCCCAGCTCCGCAGCTGTCTGTATAAGTGATAGTGAGATCATTCAAATGCCTCCGCAGTTGTTATTGCTTCAACCTTTGTGCAATAAGGACCGAAGGTCTTTGACAGTTCATCAAAGTCAAGGCCCAGTTTTTTGCAGATATCCGTATTGATGGTTGCGGTTCCGTTATCAAAGGTCTTTACGGGAGTTTTGGCGGGATCTGCTCCGTTTAACAGTATCTCCGCTACCATGTCCGCGGTCTCTACTCCCAGATTGGCGTAATCCACGCCGTATCCCAGAAAGGCTCCGTTCAATGCGAAGGAATCCGCCCCTGCATAGTGGCGTATGCCTGCATCCGCCAGCTTTTCATATATGGAGAGCTCTGCTGTCATTATCGTATTGTCGGAGGGAGTGAAGATAGCCTCGACTCCGTCTGAGATAAATGCGTCCGCCGCCAGGGATACCTCGTCTACATTTGTTCCGGTGTGTTCCACATATTCTATGCCCTTACTCTCAAGAAAGGCCTTTGCATCCGCAATGGCTGTGGTTGAAGAATCCTGTCCCACGTCATAGAGGAGTCCCACCTTTTTGATATCAGGGTTCTCCGCAAGGATAAGGTTCATTACCGCATTGGTATCGAGGAAATCAGATGTTCCTGTGATGTTAGCTCCCGGCGCCTCCATCGACTCCACCACGCCGGATCCCACGGGATCCGAAACCGCCGCAAATACAACGGGGATCCCGCTGTCCTCTGTGGCGGACTGCATGCTCATCGCAACGGGCGTTGCCACGCCTACCATAAGGTCCACCTTGTCTGAACCGAAGTTTGCTATGATCTGGGACAATACATTGGCGTCCGCATTGCAGTTGTCATAGCTGATGTCGAAGGTCACTCCCTTTTCCTCGCCTATCGCTGCCAGCCTGTCCTCCACATTGTTTACGATCTGATTGAGGGACGCATCATCCACATAGTTGCAGATGCCCACCTTATAGGTTTTCTTTCCTTCTGCCTGAACGGTGCTTCCGGCTCCTCCACAGGCCGTAAGAGTAAAAGTGACTGTAAGTGCCGTTACTACTGCTGTGATCTTCTTAAACATTTTCTGCCTCCTTTTTTCCCGGGGCAGTTTTTTCTGTTTACAAACAAAAAACCTGCCCCAAACAGTGGTTACTGCTGGGACAGGTATAACATCTCTACCTGCGGTGCCACCCGGCTTGGTGTATAATACACCCACTTAGCGCATACGGGTACATACTTCGTACTGGCATATGCCGGATTTTGATCACGGAGCTCCTTACTCCGTCTCCCATACTCCGTGAAACACGTTTCTGTTTGCCCTTCGAGGTCCATTCATCCTTGCGCTTTATACCGCGATCCCACCGCCCACGGCTCTCTCTGATAAAGTTGTGCCCGGATTACTCACTCCTCATCAACGGTTTAGAGAAAGGTATCACACCTTACCCGGTGATGTCAAGAAAAAATTTTCTGTTCCAAAGTGTATATTCTTCTTCAGAATCCCAGATCATCATTTACCAGGATGACATGGATCCTGTCCTTATGCCGTGAAAATCTGGTGATAAGGAACTGACAGCAGATAGTGTCCGGAGATTTACAGTCAAAGCAGGAGCCCTTTTCCACACAGGGGGTGGATACTCCCACACGCAGGGCATTTATGGGAGCTGCCACGCTCCTTGCCCTTTTCATTGCTGCGTCCGAATCATTGCATACCTTGTTCATCCCTATGATGAAGAGAACCTTCTTCGGTCCCTGGGCAATGGCCGAAACCCGGTTGGAATTCCCGTCGATATTGACCATCACTCCGTCTTCTGTAATGGCATTGGCACTGGAGATAAAAAAGTCCGCGTCATAGGTCTTAAGCATGGCGGTCCTCTTATCCGCTTCCTTGTCCCTGTCTATAAAATCATAATTCCCCTCTTTCAGGGCGTCCACCAGTCCGATCTCATAGGCGCTCATGCAGCCGCCCATTCCTACGACACTTCCCTCCGGGATAAATGCCAGGGCCTTCTCCAGCGCCTCCTCCTTATTCTCGGCATATTCCGCGGTCATGTTTCTGGACTCCAGTCCCTTTATGACCCTCTGCCCAAGCAGCCGGTTTCTTTTGCTGATGTTTTCGTTCATTTTGGATCCTCCTTACAAGAATGATACTGCGGCAAAGATCGCCGCCACTATTATATGCACCTTTATAAACATGAGTACGATTGCCACCATCTCGCGGAAAAAGGCGTTCGGCCAGAAATACCACTTTGTCCCGCTCCCGATGACAAGCGCATTCATGAGGCCGGCCCGATGGGCCAGCATGCCGCTTCTCAGGACATGGAAATTCGTTGTGACCACGGCAACCTTCGGATCATCCATAAGGCCGTCCATGATCTCCTTTGAAAAGATCAGGTTTTCCCGGGTATTCCTGGACTTCTTTTCGGGAAACACCTCGTAGTCTTCCGCACTGTGACTTAAGAGATATAACTCCATGGCTGAACCCTCGCTCATGGGTTCGTCTTTGCCCTGTCCGCCGGATGGCACATATTTCACGGGCTTTCCGGTCCTTATCTCCTGCTCCCAGGCAAAGTGGATCGCTTTATTTACCCGGCCTTTAAGGAGCGGCCTTACCTTTCCCTTCCTGCTTATGGAGCACCCCAGTATCACGGCAAAATCCCTGTCATATTTCGGCTCTATCTTTAGTACCGCATAGCCAATTATGCAGATGGAGAGCAGGGTGCACTCCGCATAGCAGAGCATGAGCCGGGAGAAGATCAGGATCCCGGACATGAATTCCGGCATGCGGTTTAAGGGTCTCCATATGATATTGATGGTGATAAGATAGGCGGCGCTGAATAAGAGCCCCAGGAAATTGCTCCGTCGGAACCCCTCATTTTTTAACAGAGCTGCGTTGCTTATGCATAAAAAAAGACAAAGGAAGCTGATGGGAATGAACAGCACCCTTGAAAACTGCCAGACAAAGGCCGCCGCAGCTGTAGTCAGAACTTTTTCCTCCCCGTATGAAGAAGAAAAAGAAGCGGCCCGGCCTATGATTATGGCCAAAAGAAGTATGATCACACTGGTGATGGCAATATTCCTGTAGGCGTAGGGATTATTTTTAAATGATCTGAAAAGCAGATAAAACAGCCCCACACAGGCTGCCATCAATACAACATCTATTACAGGCATATTGTTATTTTAATCGACAAACTCCTTTCTTGCAATTCGGGAAAGGGCTGATTTCATATGCGCAGTATGCTAAAATGACAGAGGCACTATTCCAATACCGTTAAGGGATATCAACTTAACGGCATATGTACTGTTATTCCGGACGTTTCCGGAAGAAAACCGCCTTAAAGGAAGGATAGAGGTTATGTCTCGCAAAATACGCAAATCATTACTTTTCACACTGATAGGGTTAGTCGCATTATTCTCAGCCTGCGGTTCTGATAAGGGATCCGCCACCAAAAATGAAGAAGCCTCCGAAACGGCTCTTCAGGATAAGGGGGAGGACAGCGGCTCTGCAGAAAATGCCGGGGCAGATGAGGGCAGCATGCAGCAGAAGGGTTCTCCCGCACCTCTCTCCTCAGACAGTACAAAAGAAGCGGCAAAAGAGGATGCCGGCTCCAAAAATCCCTGGGCCAAAGCCTACTTTGACTACCTTATTGATTTCGAAAGAAATTCCATAGACAGCTACGGCGGTCCGGAAGACCGGGACTATGATTATCTCTATGTAAATGACGATGATATCCCGGAGCTTTTACTCCAGGGACAGGATGAGGCCACAGGAAACCTCATTCTCACCTATAACGATGGCGCTGTTGACGAACTGCAGACCTCCAGGCTTAATTTTGATTACATCGAAAGAGGAAACATACTCAACAATTCAGATGGACACATGGGCTATTATCACGATCTCATCTACTCCATTGAAAACGGAAAATGGGTAGAAAAAGCCACGGGAGAATACTATGTGGATGACAATTCCGTGGACTGGAGCGATGAGGACCTGATCTACGAATGGAACGGAGAAACGGTCAGTAAAGAGGACTATGACAAAGAACTTGATAAGATCTTCGACCGGACCCGCGCCGTTCCCGGCGTGGGAACTCTCAGCTATGACGATATGCTGGAAACCCTTCTGGATGATTCCGAAGGGATCGAAAGCAGCTACCTTAAGGATAACAACGCCATCCACAAATACGAGGTCATCGTGAAGGATGTCACCTGGGATGAGGCCCTGAAAGAGTGCAAAGAAAAGGGCGGTTACCTTGCACGGATCAATACGGATGCGGAACAGTATTATCTGGAGGACCTTCTCAGTAAAAACGGACAGGAAAAGCTTGTGCTCTGGATCGGAGGCCGGCTGAACCCCGAAGACGGCCACTATCACTGGTTTGACGGAGAGAACTATTCCCGTGTCTCCCTGGATGAAAGCAACTATTACCGCTTCCGCTGGCTCAACGGGGAACCCAGCTACACGGGAAAGGATGCCGACGGCAATGATGCGGAGGAAAACTGCATGTGCATGTTCCGGTCCCAGGGCTTCTGGAAGTGGAATGACACCCCCGCGGATATCTCCGCCTTCTATAAGGGACGGGTCGCCTATATCTGCGAATTTGAATGATCCCTGCCCTTTTATTTACCTTGCTACACCTACCATATATTGTTATAATTTTACTGCCGGAGTGCATTTTTCAGAACTGTCACTTGCGAAACCGCAGGTTAAGTATGAAGACCCGGGCATTATGGAGTAATGAATGTTATAGGGGAAAAAACTACCTGTTTACCACGTTTTAAGCATTCAAAGATTGGAGAAAATGTATGAAGATGCTCTATGGTATCAGCGCTTCCGGCAGGATATCCGACGCGCTGAGAGGAATTTCTTCGCCGAAGCTTCTCATAATGACAAGCCCGGCGGATCGTTTCGAGGAGAACGTAGCAGAACTGGAAAAAGCATTTCCCGGCGTACCCAGTATAGGCTGTATAGCCATGGGATATGAGAGCAAGGTGGAAGAAAAGGGTGCAACCGTCACGGCATTCATTGAAGGTGTCACCTGCGCCGCAGGTGTACTCGAGAACGTATCCACGGCTCCGGCAAAGAATATAAACAGGCTGCAGGATGATCTTAGCCACATACGGCCCGGCAATAACAATACGGCCATCATAGACTTCTGCGCCGGCAATGATGCCGGTGTTATGACTACTGTCAATCTCCTCCTGAAGAGATACAACCTTCAGCTCATGGGTGCCACCGGTGATGCGGGCAAGGTTTCTGCCAACGGCAGCATCTATGAAGACGGCATGGCCTATGCGATCATCAAAAACAATTCCGGCAGAGTCAAGGCATATAAGGAAAATATCTATACACCGGTGGACAATGTCAGGCTTCTGGCTTCCAAGACGGATAAAAGCAGGTATTACATCGGCGAGCTCAACGGCCGCTCTGCAAAGCAGGTATATATGGATCTTACCGGCTGCTCCGAAAGCGGCATCGAGAACCAGACTTTCACCAATCCTCTGGGCAAGATGATCGGTGAGGATATCTGCATCGTTTCCATTAAGGGCGTTGAGGGCAACGGCATAACCTGCTACAGACAGGTAAATGACTCTGATATCCTTACACTTCTGGAGATGAACGATCCCATGGAGGTGGCCCAGAATACGGTCAATGCCATCAGGAGCGATTTCAACAAGGTGTCCGGCATCTACTCCGTCAACTGTGTATTCAGATATCTTGTTCTGCAGGAAAAGGGCGAACTCAATAACTATCTTGGAAGGATCGCATCCCTTGGAACCTCCTGCGGACTGGTAGGTTACGGTGAGCACTTCAACGGACAGTTCGTCAATCAGACCATGACATGCATGGTCTTTGAATAAAAGGAGGCTATAGATGTTCGGAAGAAAAAAAGATATAGACAATACGGACGTGACCGCGGCGAACAGCAGGAGTGAAGCAGCCGAAAAGGCAAAAAAGGCAGCTGCGCTTAATTATATCGCCGATTCCATCAAGGATTGCCAGAAGAGTCTGGTATCCAACGAACTGGATTCCCTTACTGAGCTTAAGGATATCACCGACACCTTCGGCGAAGTTATGAAGGGCAATGAAGAACTCAAAAATGACATCTACGGCTTCGGTGAGGTATTTGACAAGGTCAACGAGACCACCTCGAGATTCGATGAAGTGAGAAGCGATATAGAAAAGAGTGTGAGAACAGCCCAGGATACGGTAGGCGAGCTTAAAGACAGCTCAGAGAATGTAAGGAATACCTTCAATGAGATGGAAAAGGGCTTTGAGAGTTTTAAGGGCTCTGTTGACGAGATCGCCGGCTACATGAAGCAGATCGTTGGCATCGCTTCACAGACCAATCTCCTCGCCCTCAATGCCTCCATCGAGGCCGCCAGAGCGGGCGAAGCCGGCAGGGGATTTGCGGTGGTGGCTGAAGAAGTACGTAAGCTTGCCGATGAGATCAAGGTACTCATCGAGCAGGTAAATACCTCCATCAGTAATGTAGGTGAAGAAAGCGACAAGCTCACCGAGAGCATGAGAGCCTCGGTTGAAAGCCTGGATTCCAGCCTTGAAAACGTGGATAAGACCTACGCCGCCTTCGATGAGATCATCGTAAGCGCCGACAAGTCCGGAGAGGTTAAGGAAGAGATCGCAGGTGCGGCAAATGAGGCAGGAACAAAGATAGAAGCTCTGGAGAAGAGATTTGATCTTATAAACAGCGACTGCGACAGGCTTCTGGGACAGATCGGCAGAGTCAATGACCTCGGTACTACTAAGAGCGGTCTCTTCGAGAATCTTGACAACCTGGTATCACAGATCAATCCCATCGTATCAGGGAAATGATCTAACCCCCTCATCCGGCTGCCATCGGCAAGGTGGCTGCGAAGCACGCTCGCCTCTAAGCCTTCCCCCGAAGGGGCAAAACATGCCAGTGGCATGTTTTGAATGGCGTATTGCCGCACTGTGTGCGGCTGCCATCGGTAAGGTGGCTGCGTTAGCAGCCGGATGAGGGGCATATTTTATTACTGCTCAAAACTTCCATAGGCTTTAACCGCCTCATCTATTGTCATCTCACCCTTTCCTACAGAATAACCCGCCTGCCTTAGCTGTATAAACGCATCATCTGTAAGTCCGATGACTTCCGGCGACAGGATCCGGGATTCCGGAACTTCCCCAAAAGCAGCATACATACTGTTAAAGGACAGGTCCTTCGTCGGTGACATAAGCCCCTTATTTCTCGCCATCTCATTCAGCTCTGCGGGAGCAACGAGGAAGCGCATAAATTCATTGGCCAGATCCAGGTTCTGGCTGTTTTTATTAACAGAGAACTGCAGATTCGGCATATCAAGAAAATAAGCCCCTTCATCAGACAGGGGAACAGGAACAAAGCTGTATGCAAAGGGTTTTGCTATAAATGCCTCCGAACGGCTTTCACGCTTTTTTGTCCCGGATACCGTATCTCCGGAACAGGCCATCATGGGTACGTCTCCTTCAAAAAAGCGAAGGATCACTGCATCATAATTATTTTCGATCCCTGCGCAGGCATCAAGGTTTACGCAGCCATCCTGTAAAAACTGCTCCAGCTTTTCAAGTGTAGGCCGCATATACTCGCCGGCTGTGTTGTCCATGGCGTTGAGCTTCTCTACTGCCTCTGCATCATCTTCCACCGTCTTGCAATAGAGCGGGTAATCTGTCAAGGTGAAAAGCGAGGTTGTCTCTTCATTGGTGAAGCCCATCATGGGACTCTCATAGCCCTTTTTCCTGAACTCATCGCATACCTTGACCAGTTCCTTATAGGTTTTGGGAACACTGAGGCCCTCCTTCTCAAAGAGATCATTGTTCACCAGCATGCCATAGGAATTTGAAAATACCGGCACCATAGGAAGAGTACCATCCTCCGTATTCAGGATGATATTGCTGCGTATACAGTCAAGATCCAGACCCAGCTTGGGATCCGCCAGATCCTCTGCATATTCTATGGAATCCGTATATTGTTCCCGGCCGTACATCCAGGAATAATTGACGTAGATATCAGGGGCATCGTTTCCCTTCAGTACCGTTCCGATCATATTGTTATAATCATCAACCTTTGTAAAGGTCAGCTCTGCATTGGGATAATACTCATTGAATCTGTCAAATTCCTCTTCCAGCGCTTCAAAGTTATCATATCCGCCGGCCACATTGATATGCCCTTCTGCGGAGGGATCCAGCGCCGGCTTAAAGCCCTCCTCCGCCGCCTCCTGCTTTTTTCCAGCGCATGCCGTAAGACTGAATACCATCAACCCCGCTAAGATCATACATATTGCTTTTTTCATGTCCGTCTTTTTTCCTCCTTGATCCTTCGGATCTCTCCGACAACGAGTTTCACATCTATAGGTTTCGCGATATGTCCATTCATTCCCGCATTCAGGCATTCCGTTACGTTTTCTGAGAATGCGTCTGCGGTCATTGCTATGATAGGAATATTGGCCGCCCAGGGATCCTCCAGTTTCCGGATCGCCTTTGTGGCATCAAGACCGTTCATCTCAGGCATCTGTACGTCCATGAAGATCAGTTCATAACTGCCCTGCTCCGCCTCTTTCATAATATCCACACAGACCCTTCCGTTTTCTGCACGGTCCGTAATGATGCCATAGGAACTGAGTATGTGGGATATGATCTCCCAGTTTATATCATTGTCCTCGGCTACGAGGATGTGCAGGCCCTTCAGATCAGAGTGATCGTCCTCCTGCTCATGGGATACAGAACCGTTCCCCATCAGAGCATTGATCCTGTCATACAGCGTTGACCGGAACAGCGGTTTATTTACAAAGCCGTTTGCTCCCGCATCCTTTGCCCTGTCTTCGATATCGGACCAGTCGTATGCTGATACCAGCAGTATGGGAATTTCCTTGTCTATCTCACTGCGGATCCGTTTGATAGTTTCCGGACCATCCATTTCAGGCATTTTCCAGTCGATGATGATAATGTTGTAATCCCGTCCGGATTGGTGCCTGTCCTTTATCATACTAAGGGCCTCTGTCCCGCTCCGGGCCTGCTCCGCCGATGCTCCGAGAGATTCTATCATCTGGGCAGCCGTCTGAAGCATGATCTCATCATCATCGACTATCAGAACGTCAATGGGATCCAGCTTCATATCTTCACGCTGCCTGTCGGCTACGGGGATATCCAGCATGATCGTAAAAACCGTCCCCTTGCCCTGCTCGCTCCGGCATTCGATGGTTCCTCCCAGCAGGTCCACCATCTGCTTCGTAATGGCAAGCCCCAGTCCGGTTCCCTGAATGGTGTTGACACGGCTGTCTACCTGGCGCGAGAAAGGCTGATACATGGTGGCCATAAATTCCGGGCTCATTCCTATCCCGGTGTCCCTTACGACATAAGCCAGTCGAATACAGTCCGGTTTTTCACTCTTTTCTTCCCACATGTCCACACAGACGCTTCCTCCGGGCTCCGTATACTTTATGGCATTGGAAAGGATGTTGATGTAGATCTGATTCAGACGGAGCTGGTCTGTATACAGGTATTCCGTCTCCATCTGATCGATGTGAAAGCTGAATTCAATATTCTTTTCCTTGATCATGGGCTGGGAAATATTTACAAGATTCTCAACAGTTTCCACAATGGAAAAGGTCAT
>CADBTX010000147.1 GCA_902797705.1 uncultured Lachnospiraceae bacterium
GATGCCCTTCAGGAGCGCTTCATGAACCTTTGGAAGAAGATCGCCGAGAGGTTTGCGGCGTACCCCGATCAGGTGGCATTTGAGCCCTTGAACGAGGTGGTTCTTAAAGAAGTAGCTGACGCCTGGAATAAGATCCTTGCAAAATATGTTGAGACCATCAGAAAGATCGCTCCCGAGAGTTATATCGTCGCAGGGGGTGTATGCTACAATAACGTACTCAGCGTTCCCCTTCTTGAGATACCTTACGACAAGAAGCTGATCTATAATTTCCACTGCTACGAACCCATGATATTTACCCATCAGGGCGCCTACTGGATGGATAAGATGCCCCGGGACTTCAGGATCGGCTATCCAAAAACCCTTGAAGAATACAGGGCGGCTGCCGACAGTCTGAAAGCCGACCTTGGGAATTCCATCTATATTGAGGGAATAAGTGAGATCGGGGAGGGCTTCTTTGAAGATATCTTTGCTCCCGCACTGGAAAAATCGAAAAAAGACAATGTGCCTCTCTATTGCGGCGAATTCGGCGTCATCGATCTCGCTGCCGAAGAGGATAAGGAGAGATGGCTTAAGGATATAGAAGCCGTATTTGACAAGCACGGCATAGGCCATGCCCAGTGGAACTACAAGGAAAAGGACTTCGGAATAGTCTGAATCCTTTTATTCACGGCCGCCCTTCAGCATAGCCTCTGCAATGATCATATCCTCAGGCTCTGTGACCTTTATATTGCAATAGATGTCTTCCACCAGATAGGCATCCACATTTTCAAACATTTTGATCACCATGGTGTCATCCGTTATATTGACCCCTGCATCCTTCAGGCGGTCTCTGGATGACACCAGTTTTTCATATGCGGACCTTGCAAGGGCATATTCAAAAACCTGCGGAGTCTCCATAAGCCACACCCTGTTTCTGTCAGGTGTGGAATCGATGAAGCGGTTACCGTCTTCGATCTTAACCGTATCTCTGGCGGGGCGGGCCGCAACGGCAGCCCTGTATTTCTCAACATAATGCTGGCATCTGTCCAGGATATACTGGGAAATAAGAGGTCTCGCGCCGTCATGGATATAAACATAATCGCAGCCGTCGGAAGCCATAAGCCCGTTATACACCGAGTCAAAGCGCTCTCTTCCTCCGGGAACGATCCTGTTCACCTTATTCAGACCGTATTTTATCACTATCTCCTTACGGCAATAGTCCTCTTCCCCTTCATTGCAGACAAGTATCACATTATCTGCAAAGGAATCTTCAAAAGCCTTAAGGGAATAATAAAGCATGGGCTTCCCGTTTAACTCCATGTACTGCTTCGGGATCCGGCTCCCCATCCTCTTGCCCTTTCCCCCTGCAAGAACTATCGCGTCTGTCTTCATAAGGTCTTCTCCTTGAAAAATAAACTATTGATCACCGCAAAGCTGAAGATCCGCCACTCCGTTAAGGCTGAGATCGCTGAATTCCCCTTTAAGGAATCTATAATATCCCGCAGAAGCTATCATGGCGCCATTATCCGTACAAAGCACAGGAGAAGGCCTAAAAAAACCAACCCCCATTTCGTTGCAGGCTTTTTCCATCTCCCGTCTGAAAGCAGAATTGGAAGCCACTCCCCCTGCTATGGCAAAGTTCTTATCTCCGTACTCCCGAAGGGCTTTTTCGGCATTTCCCACAAGGACATCCACCACTGCCTTCTGGAAGGAAGCGGCTACATCCGGAACCGATATCTTCTCACCCTTCATCTCACAGCTGTTTAAATAATTCAAAACCGCGCTTTTTAACCCGCTGAAGGAAAAGTCATATTCTCCCTTAGCGTGGCCCCTGGGAAAGGATATTGCCTCAGGATCCCCCTCATTCGCAGCCTTGTCTATCTTCGGACCTCCGGGATAACCCAGTCCTATGACCCTCGCTATCTTGTCGAAGGCCTCTCCCGCCGCATCATCCATGGTACGTCCGAGAAGTGTGTATTCACCGTAATCCGTGACCCTCACAAGATGGGTGTGACCGCCGGATACGATAAGGCACATAAACGGCGGTTTCAGTTCAGGGTTTTCAATGTAATTTGCGCATACATGGCCTTCAATATGGTTGATGCCTATAAGAGGCCTGTTTCCGCCATAAGCATAAGCCTTTGCAAATGAGACCCCGGTAAGCAGCGGACCTATAAGGCCCGGGCCATTGGTCACAGCCACGGCGTCAATGTCTTCCCTGCTGACAGACGCATCCTTAAGGGCTTCCTCCACCACCTGGCTTATCCTCTCAACATGCTTACGCGATGCTATCTCAGGCACCACTCCGCCGTAGAGGGTATGTATATCTATCTGGGAGGAGATAACATTTGAAAGCATCTCTCTTCCGTTTTTAACCACCGATGCCGCGGTTTCGTCACAGGAACTTTCTATCCCGAGTATTATCACATCCTTCATTTCTTCACACCCGGAATCTCTATCTCAACCGTGGGTATTTCCACGGTCGGCTTCTCTATCACTGCTTCTCCGGAGCCCGAAGAACCGGAACCGCCCGAAGCACCGGAACCGTCCGAAGAACCGGAACTGCCCGAAGAACCGGAACTGCCGGAAGAACCGGAACCGTCCGAAGTACCGGAACCGCCCGAAGAACCCGTATCACCTCCGGTCACAGCTCCGTTTTCAGCAGAAGAGCTCTGCCATCCAAGTATCTTCCACCTGCCTTCGCTGTCCCGCCTCAAAAGAAAATGCTCAGGATCACTGTAGGATACAGGGCCCTTCTGCATCGTATAGGTACAGTACAGCGAGGCCACGTCGCCTATATCCAGCGTATCGTATACCACCTCGGAGGAAGGGGATATGGTAAAGCTCACTATCCTCCTGTTGTCATTAAGAAAAGCTGCAATGGTGGTCTTTAAGCTTGCAAGATACTGTTCGTCCGTCTGCTGGGCCTTTAACTCATCGTCAAAAAGATATCTGGACTGCTTCGCTATCTCCTGAACCTCCTCCTCGGAATTGGAAGGATCGTACATACACTGGCTTAATTCCGCGTAATACCTCACAACCGCCTTGGGAGTCTGGGGATAATTGATACTTAGATCCCTCTGCACTGTGGCCTCGGTGGCAGACAGCTTTTGAAGGCCTTCATCCCGTCGTTTCCCATTGGCAACGAAATAAAAGACCGCAAGAAATACAATCAGGGCAGCAAACACTATTAAAACAAATCTACCTCTGCCCTTCTTATTCATCCTCGAACCTGAGCTCCGTCATCATACCGTCTTTTCCCGCGTAGCTTTCCGGAAATATCCTTCTGGCATTTCCAATAAACTCTCTCGGGTTGATAAGAGAAGGGGAATAATGTGTAAGCCACATCTTCCTGACCTCAGCATCCCTGGCAAGGGCAGCTGCCTCGGAAAAGGTCATGTGCTTATGCTCCTTCGCCTTATCCTTTTTATCCTCCTCACCGTACATCCCTTCGCAAATGAAGAGATCTGATCCTTTCGCATAGTTGACTATATTCTCACAGGGTCTGGTATCCGTGGTATAGGTGACCTTTAATCCCTTTCTCGCTTCACCCATGACCATATCCGGAGTGAATCTCCTCCCTTCCTCCGTAACAACAGGATCTCCGCCCTGAAGAACCTTCCAGTATTTTAATGGGATATCCAGTTCCTTCGCCCTGTCAGGATTGAATTTCCCCCTTCTGTCGATCTCATAGGAATAGCCATAGCAGGCAATATTATGCCGTACCTTAAATGCCTTTATCCTGACGCCCTCATACTCAAAGCTGCTGTTATCCGTAAATTCCAGAAGCCTTATCTCAAAGGGAAGTTCCGGCGCCACAATGAGAAGGGCATTCACAACCTTTGTAAGGCCTCTGGGTCCCGCCATCAGCAAGGGTTCCGTCCTCTCGGCATTACCCAGGGTAAGAAGGAAGCCCGGCAGCCCGGTAACGTGGTCTGCATGAAAATGGGTAAAGAGAATAAGCCCCACCGATTTCGGACTCCACCCGGTTTTGCGGAGAGCCACCTGGGTTCCCTCTCCGCAGTCCGTCAAAATACTGTTTCCGTTATATCTGAGCATAAGGGCGGTAAGCGCCCTCTTTGGCAGCGGCATCATCCCGCCGGAGCCAAGTAAGCATACATCAAGCATTTTCTACTGTCATACCTTTTTTGAAGGCAGATCTTCCTCTTTTTCATTCGGATAAAGCCACATTATGACCGCATCATCCTTGGGATCATCATAAAATCCCGGCCTTACCCCCTCGGAAACAAATCCCAGCTTTTTATAGAGTTCAATTGCCGCAGGATTTTGGCTCCTGACCTCCAGGGTAAATGCCCTCACCCCCGCTTCCCTTCCGTGGGAAATAAGTTCCCGGAGCATTCTCTCGGCTATACCCCGTCTTCTCATGGCGGAAATGACACACACATTGGTGATATCCGCTTCTCCGCACATATCCCTGTAGCCGCAGGCACCGACTATCCTCCCGTCATCCTCGGCCACCAGATAATAGGCATATTCTATTGCCGTAGTCTCCTTAAAATCCTTTTCCGTCCAGGCATTCTTACCGAATATCTCTTTTTCGATCTCTGAAAGAAAAGGCGCATCTTCCTTTTTTAACCTTCTGATACTGAGCATACAACATCAAACATAGAGGCTGTGTCCCCCTGCGGACAGTTCCCGGAGAAGTCCCTTCTCCTCTGCTTCCTGCCTCTCCCTTTCAGCCTGAGAGGCCTTGATATAATCGGGCCTGAAGCTTCCGGCGTCCGTATATTTACCCTTATTGTAATAAACCTCTGCCAGGGCTCCCACTGCCCCCGCCCTCTGCATGGAAAGATGGGGCGGAGCGATCAAGAAAGGAACCTTTACCGCTTCCTCCAGATCTTCCCGAAAGGAATAGATCCCATCTCCCGTAAATACAACGCTTCTCTTAAGTCCATTCACCTTTTCGAGAAGGTCCCTTAAGGGAATGGCGCTCTGGGGCATTATCTCCCGAAGCCCGTTATCCAAGTACTCATATATGGCCGTGAAGACATTCTTTCTCCTGGCATCCATCATGGGAACAATAAGAGCGTCTCCCCCATATATGTTATATGCCATTGCCTCCAGCGTGGGCACCGGTATCACCGGTTTATCCGCCGCCATGGCAAGTCCCTTCACCGTAGCCGTCCCGATCCTTAAGCCCGTGAAAGAGCCCGGTCCCTTTGAAACCCCAAAGGCATCTATCTCATCAAAGGAGATCCCGGATCTTTTAAGCATATCGTCCACAAGAGGCATAAGGGTCTCTGAATGAGTAAGCTTTATGCTGATGGTAAACTCCGCCGTCATTCTCCCGTCCCTTAATATGGCGCAGGATACAGGCAGAGCGGATGAATCAATTGCCAGTATTGTCATCTATCACTATCTCTCTGTGATCCGGACCCTTTGAAAAGTCCTTTTTTATCTCGATCCTGATACAGTCCTCCGGCAGTATCTCTTCGATGAGCTCAGCCCACTCCACGAGACATACCCCGTCTCCGAAAAAACAGTCCTCGTATCCGATCTCATCCATTTCCGACACATCACCTATCCTGTAGACATCAAAATGGTGAAGAGGAAGTCTCCCACCGGAATAGCTCTTTACAATGGTAAAGGTCGGGGAGGTTATGTCCTGATCTATCATAAGGCCACGTGCAAAACCCTTGGCAAAAACAGTCTTGCCCGTTCCAAGATCTCCTTTAAGGGCCACCACCTTCCCCTTTGTTATGTTTTTCCCCATCCTTTCTCCGATAGAGAAAGTATCTTCGGGGCTATCTGACGTAAAAGTAGGCATACTTACGGTTATTATATAAAAATCCCCGGGGTTTGTAAAACAAAAAGGAGACAGAGCATTTTTTCTCTGCCTCCCTTGTTACTGTTCACAGCCTTTCAGGCTGCGAACGTAACGGGTTTTGCCAATTAAATTGCCTTCGGCAATGGGGCAAAACCCCTGCCC
>CADBTX010000148.1 GCA_902797705.1 uncultured Lachnospiraceae bacterium
GACAGGGACACGGAGCTCTCGGCATTTGAAGCACTGAGAGCCGTAAAGCTGCCCGAGGAATATTATTACAGCTCGCCTTTTGAACTGTCCGGAGGTCAGAAGAGAAGAGTGGCCATAGCCGGGGTCCTGGCCATGAAACCGGATATCCTCATATTGGACGAGCCCACGGCCGGACTGGATCCGAGAGGCCGGGACGAGATCCTGGACCTTATCCGCGAACTCCACGAAAAGAATGAGATAACGGTCATACTCGTCTCCCACAGTATGGAAGACGTGGCAAATTACGTGGACAGGATACTGGTAATGGACAAGGGCCGGATAATAATGGACGGGGATCCCAGACATATTTTCATGCGCCACAGAAAGCTTGAAGAGATCGGACTTTCTGCACCGGAGGTCTTTTACTTAATGCGGGGCTTAAGGGAAAGAGGCTATGACGTGGATCCGGCAGTTACCACCATTGACGAAGCGGTGTATGAGATCACCCGCGTGCTTGGGGAAAAGTAGGAAGATAATGATCAAAATGGAGCGTAATAAAGGAATTTAAGGATGCTGAGAGATATTACCCTTGGCCAGTATTACAGCGCCGAATCAAAAATACACGGACTGGATCCCAGAACAAAGATCACAGGGACCTTTGTATTCATTATCTCCCTGTTTCTTTTCCGCAGCGTTTCCACGACCCTTGTAGCAACACTGTTTCTGGTATCTGTCATAGCACTGTCAAAAGTACCCTTAAAGTTCATGCTGAGGGGAATGAAGGGTATCGCCTTTATCCTTCTTATCACAGTGGTATTCAATATGTTTTTGACACCGGGAATACCGGTATTCAGCTTTCATGGTCTTGTTATCAGTGATGAAGGTCTCAAGGTAGCGGGATTTACCGCTGTAAGGCTCATATATCTCATTATGGGTTCCTCCATAATGACCCTCACTACCACGCCAAATAACCTGACAGATGGTCTGGAGGCACTTATGAACCCTCTGAAGGCCTTCAGGGTACCGGTTCACGAGGTGGCCATGATGATGTCCATCGCCTTGAGGTTTATCCCTATCCTGATGGAGGAAACGGATAAGATAATGAAGGCACAGGAGGCGAGGGGAGCCGACTTTGAAAGCGGCAGCGTCATTTCCAGGGCCAAGGCGCTGGTCCCTGTGCTGGTACCGCTTTTTGTTTCGGCCTTCAGAAGGGCCAATGATCTCGCCATGGCCATGGAAGCCCGCTGTTATCACGGGGGAGAGGGCAGGACTAAGATGAAGCCCCTGCTCTATACGAAGGATGACATCATTGCGTATATCTTTCTTGTTTTATATCTGGGCCTGATCATTTCGGCAGGCATATTTATCAGGATATGAAGAGGATTTTGATCAGAGTTTCCTATGACGGTACGGATTATCACGGCTGGCAGGCGGCAGAGGGACAGGAGACCATTGCCGGAAATATTAACCGTGCCCTAAAGGCGCTTACCGGAGAGAATATCGAGGTAGCGGGTTCAAGCCGTACTGACGCCGGAGTCCATGCCGCGGAAAATCTGGCTGTATTTGATACGGCTTCCACAGTGCCGCCGGAGCGCTTTTCCTATGCATTAAATACATTTCTTCCCGCCGATATCAGGATAATCGGTTCTAAAGAGGTTCCGGAGGATTATCATCCGAGATTCCTTAAAACGGAAAAAACATACAGATACAGGATACAGCTTGGAGAGATGCCGGATCCGTTGAGGATACGGTTCACCTGGCATATCTCTTACCCCCTGGATATTTCCGCCATGCAGGAAGCAGCAGAAAAACTGAAGGGAGAGCATGACTTCAGAGCCTTTTGTTCAGTGCATACGGATGCGAAGACCACCGTAAGGGAGATCACCTGTATAGATGTATCCCCGGTATCTGATGAAGTGCATATCACTGTAAAGGGTTACGGCTTTCTGTATAACATGGTCCGGATCATAGCAGGGACTCTGGTGGAAACAGGACGGGGAAGGATAGAGCCCTCCGGGATCACGGAGATACTTGACAGCCTTGACAGGGGAAAGGCCGGCCCCACCGCTCCGCCTCAGGGACTCTGTCTCATGGGAATAAGGGTGCTGTAAATGGATTTCAGGATAAGAGTATACGGCATCGTCCAGGGCGTGGGATTCAGACCCTTTGTAAAAAGGGAAGCTGACAGACTCGGTATTTCAGGTACGGTCCGGAATAAAGGTTCATATGTGGAGATAATGGCTCACGCTTCTGAAGAAAAGATCCGTGGGTTTTATGATGTTATAAGGAGCGGAGGGCCGGAAAGAGCTGTGGTCATAAGGGCGGAGATAAAAGAGACTGCCCC
>CADBTX010000149.1 GCA_902797705.1 uncultured Lachnospiraceae bacterium
AAGAACAGGAATGTGAAGGGCGCCATGGAGATATCCGCGGCGGGATCGGGCGTGAGGATCTTCAGGATACCTACCGACGAAGAGCTGTCCATCGCACGCCAGGTTGTAAGGCTTTTGGGATAAAATGCCGGAGAATGCCGGCATTAAAGGATAATGAAAGGAGAGAACCCGGAAAATGAAGGAATTTACATTTAACGTAACAGATGAGAACGGAATACATGCACGTCCGGCAGGACTTCTCGTAAAAGAGGCGAAGACCTTTTCGAGCTCCATTACCGTAGAAAAGGACGGAAAGAGCTGCGACATGAAGAAGCTCCTTAAGCTTATGGGGATGGGGATAAAGCAGGGGGAGACCATAACAGTAAAGATAGAAGGGGAGGACGAGGAAGCCTGTGCTTCAAAGATCGAGGAGTTCTTAAAGGCGAACTTCTGATTGAAACCATAAACAGTTTTATGAACAGTTCTTTAGGAGAGAAAGAGGAGAATTATGACAGGATCAAGCATTTGCGTTTTGCTTGCCATTATCTGCTATCTGGGACTCACCATTTTGATCGGCGTCTATTACAGCAGAAAAGGCAGCGCAGGAGACACTGAGAATTTTTACCTTGGGGGAAGGGCCCTTCATCCCGTAGTTACAGCCATGAGCGCCGAGGCTTCGGATATGAGTTCATACCTGCTTATGGGACTGCCGGGACTTGCGTATTTATGCGGCGTTGCAGAGGTGGGCTGGACAGTCATAGGACTGGCTGTCGGAACGTATCTCAATTTCCTTCTGGTGGCAAGACGCTTAAGGGTGTATTCGGAAACTCTGGATGCAAGCACCGTACCGGAGTTCTTCTCCAAGAGGTATGAGGATGAAAGACATCTGCTCTCACTCATCGCGGCTCTTGTGATACTTATATTTTTCATTCCATATACGGCCTCGGGCTTTAAGGCCGTGGGAACCCTTTTTAACAGCCTCTTTGGCTGGGATTACCATGTTTCAATGATAATCGGCGCGGTGGTCATCATAGGATATACGGTTCTTGGAGGATTCCTTGCGGTTTCCACCACCGACCTGATCCAGTCTCTGGTAATGACCGCAGCACTTATCTTTATCGTGTTCTTCGGGATAGAGCAGGCAGGGGGGATGAACGAGGTTATGGCAAACGCTTCATCCCTTCCCGGATATTTAAGCCTGACACAGGGCTACGACCCGGCCGCCGGGACAGCGGGGACCTTCGGATTCCTCTCTATAGTCTCCACCCTTGCGTGGGGACTCGGATATTTCGGAATGCCCCACATCCTGCTTCGTTTCATGGCCATTAGGGATCCGGAGGAGATAAAGGTTTCCAGAAGGATCGCGGCAGTATGGGTTGTGATCTCGATGTCAGTGGCTGTATTTATCGGAATAATCGGTAACTGTATTTCCAAAAGCGGGAAGATCCCCGTTCTTGAGACCAGTGCGGATTCGGAGACTGTAATAATAAAGATCGCAGATCTGATGAGCAGACACGGGGTCTTCTTTTCTATCATTGCAGGTATCGTAATGGCGGGAATACTCGCCGCCACCATGTCAACAGCAGATTCCCAGCTTCTTGCGGCTTCCAGCAGCATGTCCGAGGATCTGTTAAAGGACTTTATGGGGATAAAGATCAAAAAGGAGACCTCCATGGTCATCGCCAGAATAACGGTGTGCGTCATCGCAGTCATAGCCGTATTCCTGGCGTGGGATCCGAACAGCAGCGTGTTCCGTGTAATATCCTTTGCCTGGGCCGGCTTTGGAGCGGCCTTCGGACCTGTGATGCTGATCGCCATGTTCTGGAAGAGAGGAAACAGGGCCGGAGCGACCGCAGGCATGATAGTGGGCGGCGCCATGGTATTTATCTGGAAATTCCTCATCGCGCCCCTCGGAGGTGCTTTTGCCATATATGAGCTGCTTCCGGCATTTGTACTGGCGCTCATCGTAAATGTGGCAGTGTCGCTTATGACAGCGGAGCCTTCCGATTCCATGAAGGCAGTATTTGAAAAGGTGAACGGAAAATGAGATTCATTTCCTGGAATGTAAACGGATTAAGAGCCTGTGTGAGTAAAGGGAATTTCGGAGAGGCCTTTAAGGCGCTGGATGCGGACGTATTCTGCCTGCAGGAGACCAAGCTCCAGGAGGGGCAGATCACTCTGGACATCCCTTCGGAATATGAGGACTACTGGAACTATGCCGAGAAAAAGGGGTACTCCGGAACTGCGGTATTTACCAGAGTCAGGCCTCTTAATGTGACCCTTGGCATGGATGCTTACAAGGAAGACAGGGAGGGGCGGATCATCTGCCTTGAATTTGAACCCTATTTTCTTATCACCGTCTACACTCCGAATTCCAAACAGGAGCTTCTCAGGCTGGATGACAGGATGGACTGGGAAGACGCATTTTTAAGGTATATCAACGACCTTCAGAAGAAAAAGCCGGTGATCATCTGCGGTGACATGAATGTGGCCCATCAGGAGAT
>CADBTX010000150.1 GCA_902797705.1 uncultured Lachnospiraceae bacterium
CTCCTTAATATTTGGAAAAATTACCATGCTTCGATATTCTAACACTTGTTCCCGATAAATTCAATATCAATTTGTTTTTGCCGAAGTTTTTTAAGATCATGATATATCCTTCAGGAAAAAAATATCCCCCGCAGTTTCCTGCGGGGGAATTTTCCGTCTGTTCTCTATTTATCGATCATTATCGATATCAGTTTGCAAGCATCTTGGCGATCATTGCCCTTCTTGCATTTACTGAAGCTGCCTCTGCCTCGATAGCTGCCCTTACAGCTGCCATCCTCTTCTCGTAATTTGCAAGAGCTGCTGTAACCTCTGCGTTGTAAGCTGCTGCCTTTGCAAGGTTAGCTGCCTGGAAAGCCTTGAGATTTGCCTGATATGCATCGTAGTCTGCCTTAAGCGCTGCCCTCTGTGCTATTCCCTTTGCAACCTCTCCTGCCTGGAATGCTTTAAGGTTTGCCTGATATACTTCGTAGTCTGCTCTGAGTGCTGCCCTCTGTGCTTCGCCCTTTGCGATCTCGCCTGCCTGGAATGCCTTCAGGTTTGCCTGATATACTTCATAATCTGCTCTGAGCTGTGCCTTCTGTGCTTCGCCCTTTGCAACTTCTCCTGCCTGGAATGCCTTCAGGTTTGCCTGATATGCTTCATAATCTGCCCTGAGCTTAGCTCTCTCTGCCTCGCCCTTTGCGATCTCTCCCGCCTGGAAGTTAAGAAGATTTTCCTGATAAGCTATATAATCTGCACATCTCTGCTCTGCCGCAGCAGCCGCTGCTGCAAACTCTTCAGCAGGTCCTGCAAGTGCGGGTACTGCCATAAGTACTGATAGTGCTGCAAGAACAACCAACGATGTCAACATTTTCTTCATAAGATATTTCCTCCATATTTCCCCGACGCACTCCATAATGCGCCCTCGATTAACATAAATCGACAATAACATAACATTTCACAAATATCAAGCCCATTTTAAGAATTTCTTAAACTTTTTAACCAACAAAATGTTGTATACACAAAACCGGGGCAACACATCCTTTTGATGTATTGCCCCGGTTACCGGTCTTCTTATCCTAACCGTAATTTGGTTTACATAATCTTACAAGCCAACCCTTTTACAGATCTGTTTGATCTCATGGTAAACTCTTTCCTCATCCACCGTCTTCATCTCCCGGTGCTCCATGACTATCTTTCCGTCAATGATCACCGTGTCCACCTCGGAACCGTCTGCTGAATAGGAAAGCGCCGCCAGCAGATTATTTGACGGCATCATTGAGGGAACATCAAGCCTCATTATCGTAAGATCAGCCTTCTTTCCCTCTTCGATGGAGCCGGTTATCTCTCCCAGCTGCAGAGCCTTTGCTCCGTTTATGGTGGCCATACGGAAGACCTCCGCCGCACCGACACACTGAGGGGTGCCGTTTACAGCCTTGTGGATCAGGGCTTCAAAATTCATTTCCCTGAACATGTTCTGGGCATTATTTGACGCAGCTCCGTCTGAACCCAGGCATACATTCACCCCTGCCTCCAGAAGCTTCGGTACCGGAGCCACTCCGTTACCCAGCTTGGCGTTTGAGACCGGGTTGGTCACAACGCTGACATTGTGCTCCTTCAATATCTGTATGTCGCTGTCATTAACCCTTATGCAGTGGGCGGCGATCACCGGTACATCAAAGACTCCCGCGTCCCTGACATACTCCGTGGGAGTGCAGTTATGGTCCTTTTGCATGTTGTCGCTCTCCACCTGGCCCTCTGCCAGATGGATATGGATGCCGAGCCCCTTTTCCTTTGCGATGTCCGCCACCATCTTCAGATACTCTTTGCCGCAGGAGTAGGGGGCATGAGGGTTCAAGAAGAAGGAAAGCCTGTCGCTTAAGCTTCCGTCCTCCATCTCCTCAAAGGCCTCCTTAAGCCTCCGGTCATCGCGATCGTACTTATCTCCCACAAGTCCGCGGCCTATCACCGCTCTCATTCCGGTCTCCACTGCGGCCCTTGTGGTGTTGTGTATATGCATCTGCTGGTCATTGAAGGTAGTGGTGCCGCTCTTTATCATCTCTATCTGTCCGAGGAGCGAACCCCAGTAGGCGTCCTCTCCCGTCAGCTGGTCTTCAATGGGATTCACCGTATTAAAGAGCCAGTCCGTAAAGGAAAGATCGTCCGCACAGTTTCTCATCATGGACATATAGGTATGGGTGTGGGCATTGATGAGACCCGGTATCACCAGATAGTCCCTTCCGTCTATCACCTTGTCGGCTTTGAAGCCCTCCGGCTCCCTGTCTATGGCGGCTATCCGGTCTCCGTCAATATATATGCTGTGTTTCCCGACCTTATCTTCACTGCCCTCCGGAAGTACCGCCAGAGCATCCTTAATAAGTATCCCCATGTTATAACCTCGCCTTCAGAGCATCCCTCTGATCCTCGTATCCGGGCTTTCCGAGAAGAGCGAACATGTTCTTCTTGTAGCTCTCTACTCCGGGCTGATTGAAAGGATTCACACCCAGAAGATATCCGGATACACCGCAGGCAAATTCAAAGAAATAGAAAAGCTGTCCCAGATACTTCTCCGTCTGCTCAGGCACATGGATCATGGTATTGGGCACGCTGCCGTCGGTATGCGCCAGGATGGTTCCGTTCATGGCGCACTTATTGGCAAAATCAACGGTCTTCCCTGCGAGATAATCGAGACCGTCCAGGTCACTGTCGGCCTTCTTCATCTCTATCTCATGCCTTACCTTCTCTATCTCAATAACGGTCTCGAACATAATGCGGGATCCGTCCTGTATGAACTGTCCCATGGAATGAAGGTCTGTGGTGAGATCGACGCTTGCAGGGAATATTCCCTTCTGGTCCTTGCCTTCGCTCTCGCCATAAAGCTGCTTCCACCATTCCGAAATATAATGGAGGCTGGGCTCGTAATTCGCCAGTATCTCAACACTCTTTCCCTTCCTGTGAAGGATATTCCTGACTGCAGCGTACTTCAGGGCATCATTGTCATCAAAGTCATTCTTAACCGCCATTTCACGGCCTTCCTCAGCGCCCTTCATAAGAGCGTCTATAGCAGCGCCGGAAACCGCTATGGGCAGAAGTCCCACTGCTGTGAGAACGGAGAATCTGCCTCCCACATCATCGGGAACCACGAAGGTCTCGTAGCCCTCAGCATCGGAAAGGGTCTTTAATGCCCCCTTCGCCTTGTCGGTGGTGGCATATATCCTCTTTGCAGCACCCTCCTTGCCGTACTTCTTCTCCAGAAGATCCCTGAAGATCCTGAAGGAGATACCGGGCTCCGTGGTGGTGCCGCTCTTGCTTATCATGTTAACGGAGAAATCTCTGTCTCCCACCACTTCTATAAGATCCGAGATATATGAAGATGAGATGTTGTTTCCAAGGAAATAGATCTCAGGCGTCTTCCTTATCTCCTTTGAAACCGTGTTATAGAAGTTGTGACGAAGGAAATTAATGGCTGCCCTTGCCCCGAGATATGATCCTCCGATCCCGATAACAAGGAGTACCTCGCTGTCACTGCGGATCTTTTCCGCAGCCTTCTTGATGCGGCCGAATTCCTCTTTGTCATAAGCCACAGGGAGATCCACCCATCCCAGGAAATCATTACCGGCTCCCTTTCCGGAAAGCAGGAGTTCCCTGGCTGCAAGTGTCTGCCCCTTCATGTTTTCGATCTCTTCCCCGCTCACAAAGGGAGCGGCTTTTGAATAGTCATAGGTTATTTTTGCCATGATCACATTCCTCCTTATTGCTATGAGTTTAGCAAAGAGGTGTCTCTTTTGCAATCAAGGACCTTAATCTTGTGATATAATACAGGCATGCGAAAGATCATTCTAACCGGCGGCGGGACAGCCGGTCACTGTGTCCCGAATCTGGCCCTGATACCTGCTCTCAGAGAGAAGGGCTTTGAGATCAAATATATTGGATCCTATGAGGGGATAGAGAGAAAGCTTGTGGAAAACGAGGGCATACCGTATTTCGGCATCTCCTCCGGCAAGCTCCGCCGTTACTTCGACCTGAAGAACCTCTCCGATCCTTTCAGGGTGATAAAGGGCTTCGGCGAAGCGCTGTCCATACTGAAAAAGGAAAAGCCGGACATTGTTTTTTCCAAGGGCGGCTTTGTTTCGGTGCCGGTGGTGCGGGCTGCCGGATTACTGAGGATCCCCGTGATCATACACGAATCCGACATGACCCCGGGCCTTGCAAATAAGCTGTCCTTCGGCGCAGCCACCCATGTGTGCTGTTCCTTTAAGAAGACCCTGGACTATCTTCCAAAGGGCAAGGGCGTCTTTACCGGCTCTCCCATAAGGCCGGGACTGTTAAAGGGAGACCGTCTCTGTGCCCGGTCCTTCACCGGGATAAGGGAGGGGGACTACACGACTCTGATGGTGATCGGCGGATCTTTAGGTGCACAGCATGTAAACGAAGCCGTGCGCTCCGTCCTTCCAAAGATATTGGATGAGTATAATGTCATACACCTCTGCGGAAAGGGAAAGCTGGATCCCACCCTTAACCACATGGACGGATATGTTCAATACGACTACATAAACAGGGAACTGGCAGATCTCTTCGCCCTGTCTGACATAGTGATCTCGAGAGCAGGCGCCAATGCCATCTTCGAGATCCTGGCGCTTAAAAAGCCCAATATCCTGATCCCGCTTCCCTCCGGCAGCTCCAGAGGAGACCAGATACTTAACGCCGAAGCCTTTGAGAAGGCGGGATATTCATATGTTCTCCGTGACGAGGCTCTGTCGGACGATGCCCTGATAAAAGCCTTAAACCACGTCAAAGATCACCGGCTGGAATATCTCGACGCCATGGAATACGCCGCCGAGAGCAACGCTGTTGACAAGATCTGCAGTCTCATTGAAGACTGCGCGAAATGATCATGAAAGGAGTATCATGAAAGACGACTGCATTTTCTGCAAACTTGCAAACGGGGTGATCCCCACCAATTCGATCTACGAGGATGACGATTTCAAGGTGATACTGGATGCCGGCCCCGCCACAAAGGGTCACGCTCTCATCCTTCCCAAAGAGCACTATTCGGATCTCTATGAACTGCCGGACGACGTTGCCGCTAAGGTATTTGTTCTGGCAAAAAAGATATGCACCCACAACACCGCCCTGTTAAAGGCGGACGGCTATAATGTGGTTCAAAATAACGGGGAAACAGCGGGACAGACTGTATTCCATTTCCACCTCCATCTCATCCCCCGTTTTAAGAACGACGGACAGAAGATAGGCTGGAAACCGGGAAAACCCTCGGATGAAGAACTGAAAGAGACCGCGGATCTGTTAAAATTCTGACCGGTCCGGAACAAGCGTGATCTTTCTGACCGGGCCCGGATCGCCGGGAACATCCTGACTTATCCGTGATTCCGGAGAATAACGGGTTCTCAGACATTTTTCCCTTCGAAGGGGAAGATGGTATCCAGCATACGGAGCATGCGGAAGTCACCCTTGACCTGCATGATCCCCGACATAAAGGCGTGCTGGAATGTTGTCTGGCCTGCGATGATCTCATCAAGCTTTTCTTTTGTTATCTTACAGCGAACAGTCTGATCGCTTCTTTCTTCGAAGGAAGCGGTCAGTTTTTCATTTCTGACATTCAGCATAAGGGGTGCGTCAAATCCCCCGATCTCCATGAGATACATGGCTTCAAAGGAACTCTGGGGTTTAAAGGCCTTGCGGAAGGTGTTCAATAATACCTCCTCCTCGGACAGCCCGTCATTCTTAAGAAGGGTCTTAAAATGACTGGCCAGCTCCTTCAGATCTTCCTTCTGTGTCTGGATATATTTGTCATCGGAAGCATAGCGGCTAAGCTGCTCTGTTTCCTGGGGCGTGAAATCGATGGGCGCTTCGGTCGTCACCATCTGCTTTACTGCCTGACTGCTGGCAGGAAGTACCACCGCCTTCCTGGAAACGGTGCGGTAGAGATTCTCCGCCGCCTTTTCGACCACCTTCACATATTCCTGATTGAGCTCAAATGCCACAGAATCCCTGACATAGGCCGATACTCCGTTGCAGCTTCTTCCTCCCAGAGTATCCCAGGCGGTCTGCAGCGTTACCGAACCCTGACGCTCTCCGTAGGTGGTGGAGATCACCACAGGGCACATATAAAGCTCAGATATCTTTTTCTTGTTCCCGTAAAACCAGCAGGCATCCAGGAACTGTGTCATATATCCGCCGAGACCGTACCACTCCACCGTAGTGGCCAGGATTATCCCGTCCGCATCATTTAAGGTGCTGGGAAGAGAGGTTATATTATGCTTTTTCTCGTAGAGGTTTATCCTCTCCACGTGGACATTCAGCTCTTCAAGCACCTTCTGCATCTTTGAGAGCACAAAGAGGGTGGTGTCTCCCACTATCCCCCGTCCGCCGTAATAAATATTGATCTTCATCTAAGAAGCTTCCTTTCCTTCCCTGGGAATATCTCCTTCGGTGTCATAAGTCCTGTATAGTATAAAGCCGAGAAGCAGCCCCGTCACAAGGCCGCCGATATGTGCCGCATTGTCTATGCCCTCTCCCGCGAAGCCTGAGAACACACTGTAAAGCACCAGGAATACCGCCCGTCCGCCGGTAAGGTCCCCGAACTTTCCGCGGTTTTTTATTACTATGGCAAAGAGCGCCCCTATGATGCCAAAGACCGCTCCGCTGGCTCCAGCGGATACAATGTTTGAAGCGGACAGGAATGAGATGGCAAGAGATACCACATTTCCGATAAAACCGCTCAGCAGATATAACAGCAGAAACTTTCCCTTTCCCACTGCTTTCTCCACTCTCTCTCCGAATACCCACAGCGCCAGCATATTCGCCAGAAGGTGCTCCGGTCCGAAATGCAGGAAAAACGCGGTGAAAAGCCTGTACCACTCATAATTGGCCAATATCCTGTCAAGGGACAGGGCCCCGTGTTCCGTCATGAAGTAGACGTCCTCGGTGGATCCCAGAAATGAGAGTGACACAAAGACCAGCACATTGATGATGATCAGCATCAGTGTGACCGGGGCCTTGTTCCGCAGCACAAAATCCGACATCACACTTGCCAGGGTGGCCCTCTCTTCCTTCCTGTCCTCTTCAAGGATCTGCTCCAGACCCATCCTCAGATTATCAAAATCCGCCACCTGATTGTCGAAGATACAGAGCCTCCCCTGTGAAAGATCCAGGATCCAGGAGAGCTCCTCCTTTGTTCCGATGGCTCCGAAATTCATGACATTCATTGTCAGAAATAAGGAGAACAGCTTTATATTCTGATATCCCTTGGCGGCAAACAGCCCAAGGGTCTTCTGCTTTATTGCCCCGAAGGCCTCGGGACTCATTATCATATTTCTGCCGTCTATCAGAAGGACCGCCATTGCAAGAGCGCCGTCAACCCTGAAAAAAACCCTGACCTGTGGCAGAGATGAGGGAACGGATGTATATCCCCTCTGCAGCAGATAATCGCTTATTTTTTTATCCATAGGGCTAATTGTACTATCAGGTATTTATTTATGCAAGGCGGAAGATAAGGGATACATCCCCGAAACGCACGCTGTCCCCGTCGGATAATTCCGCTGTTTCATTGCATTTTAGAAGCTTCTCATTGACTGCCGTTCCGTTGGTGGAATTGAGATCGGACAGATAGTACCGCCCGTCCTCCTCCCTGATGCAGGCGTGGATACGGCTCACCCCGGGATCCGGAATACATGCGTCCGCCTTGGACCGCATCTTTCCTATCATGTAAGGGGTCCTTTCTATCCTGAAGGTCCTCTCTTCTCCCCTGATCCTGCCGGAGAGCCGGGGAGTACGGTTTCCGCCCCCTTTCCCCTTCAGGTCCGAAAGCAGCACCGTGGCGTCATTGCTGTCCTCCACTCTCGCAGCGCTTTCAAAGGCCTTTTCCTCCAGGGGATCGAAACTGAATTCCTCATTTCTTAAGTCGGAATTCAGGCTGTCCATATCCTTCTCACGGTCTTCCTCCTCCTTTCGCCGCCTGTTCCAAAAATATATTCCGGTGGTGATAAAGAGACCGGATATGATGGTCACCAGTATGCCGCAGCGTACATAGTCACTGTCGGTAAAGCTGAAGGCCGCCATAACGGAGGGATTCATGAAAATATAGGCATAAGCCGCCGCGGCCAGCAGTGCCGGCATAAAGAACAGCACCGGGACCACCCGGTCCTTTTTCTTATCCCCCTTCTTTTCGGAAAAAGCCTCCTCCAGGTAGTAATTGTCTTCATTTCCCTCATCCCATATATTCGACAGGGCAAGGGAGTCGGAATCCCCTTCAAACACGGAGTCTATGTTTCCGCGTTCTTCCTTTTCGGCATGCCTTTCTTCCTCCCTTCTTTCCTCACCGGGATCTTCAGCAGTCTCACGGAGATCACCGGGAAGCAGTATTCCCTCACATATCCTGTCAAAGTATCCGTAGGCCGCTTTCACCGCTTCCTCATCCTCCTTATCAACCGCGTCCATGAGAAAGAGTCCCAGAGCGTTATAGCCCTCTTCCCCCTCCGGATTATCGGGATAGTAGCAGAATATGGGTTCCATTCTTTCCAGATCCCAGAAGATATGCTCCGGCTCCATCAAAAGATCCTTGATGTCCAGAAGGTACTTTTCAAGCTCCCCTGCCACCGTCACTATGCCGGAGAACAGCGATTTAAGCTCCTTAAGAGACATGGGATTTCCATCAAAGACGTTTTTCAGCGTCTGACAGGAACCCATTTCATAACTGTAGCAGGATTCGCCGTTCAGAAAACGGATGTTTAGCTTTGAAAGCCCCCTTATACTGTTCTTTATCACCATCTTTTCCCTGAAGCTGCTTTTCTCGCTGTCCTCCCTTTTTACAACCATTGTCCTTTTGCAAAGATCCTGTCTGTATTCCCTATCCATGATCCCAGGTCAATCCTTTCCTTTCCCCACATGCTCTTCCACAACCCTGCACTCTCTGATAAAAGCCGCGGGATCGATACGGCTGCTGTGGGCGCATGCCGTGATCTCCGTATTGCCAGTACTCATCCCCGGAACCGGTATGACTCCCCCGGGTATCCTGAAATCCCCGCTGAATGTGACCTTCACTTCCTTTCCATCCACGCTGATATCCATGTCAACATTCTTTGTGGCAAGAAGCCTTCCCTCCGTCTCCCGTTTTCCCGTGTCCTGTACCTTTGAAAAGATATCACCGCCGGGGCTGGTGATCTCGCTTCCCCTTATGGCCGCCTGATTTGCCGCCGCATCCATCACCGCCCTGTCATGGATAAAAAAAGAAAAATAGATCAGAAGGACGGTAACCGCCAGGATAAAGGGAAAAAGCAGCGATGCTTCAACAGTGTATGATGCCTTGAATTTACTTTTCATTTATTGCCTCCTTTTTTATCCGAACCGGTCTCCGATATTGACCGCCAAAAAACCTGCGAGAAGAAAAGGCATGAAGGGAAGCTCCCTGTCTCTTTTCCAGCCCCTCACAACAATGGCGCCAAGGGAAAAGAGCGCCGAGAGAAACAGGCCGGAGCACAGAAGCCGGAGATTTCCGAGAAAGCCCAGATATATTCCCGTTGTCATCAGCACAAGTCCGTCTCCCTCCCCTACAGCCCCCTTTGTAGCAAAGGACAGCAGCAGTATAAAAAGTCCGGTGATCACCCCTGCCACCCCGGAAATGACAGCCTCCCTTCCGGAGGATGCGGCGAGCACTGCCCCTATTGCGGCAAAGGGTAAGAGAACACGTAAATAGATTACCTTCTCCCTCAGATCCGTTATCGAACAGATCAGGAGAAAAACCGCTACCGCTATGATACCCATATCAGCCTCCGCCGCAGTGGGAGCAGGGCGGCCTGCCACCCACCTTCGATATCGGAACCGTATGTATGCTCCTCTTCAGTCCGGGACAGCTTATCCTGCTATGATATCTGTCACCGTCCTCAGTGATATAAAGTCTGTCCCCGCTTCCTCCGCCGCAATACTCGCAGGGGTAGTACTTTCCTCCGTTCATGTTTCTCTCCTTTCCAACAGATCCTCTTGTCGTCTGTCTTATATCGATTTTCAGATGGCGGCAGTTCCTGTCCCTGTGGTAGACAGTTCCCTTTTCGGTGATAAAGACCATCTCCTCCTCTTCCTCGCCGGAACGGTCCACCCGGCCGGTATTGTCATAGCCCGTAAAGGCCCTGACCCGCGCCCGGTCTATCACCTCAAAGCCCTTTACTCCGGGAAGCGGGAAAAAGACCTTCATGTGCCACACGGCATTGAGGTCGATCATCTGGTCCTTTCCCATCACGCTGGAATGGATGAAGGAAAGACCGTTTCTTCCGTCCTCCACCGGCAGTACATCCATTTTATGACTGTCAAGATCCCGTAAACACAGGCTCTTCCCCAGGGTAAGGGAAAGCGCCTTGCCTCCCGCGAGGCTTCCCTTCATAAGCCCTGTCCTGTTTCCCGCATACGCATACATGCTGAGGATCTTCCCTGTTTCCATAAGGGAGGCGTTCATATTTCCCGAGAATCTGACCCCCTCCCCTATCATGATCACAGCTATCATCGCGAATAAAAACAGGGGAAGCACCATGGCCGCCTCCAGGGTAAGGCTTCCCTTAAGTCCTTTAAGAAAGGGGGACGCGGGTGAACTGGCAGTATTGAGCAGTCTTCTATTTTGTTTTTTGTTTTTCTGGGGAACTCCGTTATTCACCCGCTTCCTCCTTCCTTAAATTTTTCCATGACGAGCTTTTCTGCAGACGGTCTCTATACGATGACGGCCCTTATTCGATGATGGGCTCGTATGAATAGTCTCTCCGGATGGTAAAGGTATAGCCTTTTTTTGCCTTTAGCTTTACATCCGCTTCCGCATAGTCTATGCAGCCGTCCATGCGGAAACCCTTATTTCCTTCCTTTGTCCGCATATTCATCTCGATCACATCCATGGCACGCATAACCTTTTTATTCTTATTCTCCACCGTAAGGAGCATGAGGCAGTAATCACCGTAATCCATTCCCTTTGCCTTCCTGTTTCCATCCCCGGGAATGGTCATGAAAAGCGGCAGAGATGTCACCAGGCCTATCCTGAAATCCTTCCCCTCCTTTATCAAAGGCACCTTTCCTCCCTTAAGCAGGGTCTTCATATCGACAACGCTCTCCGCAAATCCCCAGGTAAAAAGCAGCATGTCCTGCAGCGGCTCCTCCAGCTCCGGATTGAAAAGAATGGCCGCTATGACGGCAGCCAGAACCTTGCATTGGTTCTTTTTCCCCTCGTCCTTAAATACAGCCATGGTATCCGCCGCTTCTCTTATTACAAAGAGCTTGAAAACGGTGTCCCGGAAATTCGCCCTGTCCGTATTCTTCCCGTTCAGGATATACTCCAGCTCATAGGAACAGGAGCTGTGGGAAAGATCATTCACGTAAGAGCTCATCTTCCATTTCAGATAAGCATCAAACAAAAGGTCATTTACAAGGGAATCCGGATCGCTGTCGGGTCTCACCACTCCGGCTCCCTGCCGGAGATCCCTGTGGCTCGCAGTATTCCTAAGATCCAGCTTCTTGTCGGAAACGATCGTTCCTCCCGCCACCAGAGTTTCTATTATTCCCGGCCGTTCGTCGTACACCTCTCCGATAGGGCATTTTTCCACTTTCAGATCCACATCCTTAAGTTTTTTCTCGGTGGCTTCCCTTCTCTTATCTACGTCATAATCCTTCACCCCGCTGTTCTTATAATCTCTGGCATTTTTCTTAAGCTCATCCACTATGCCCATTCCAAAGCGGTTTTTCACCGCGTGTATGGCCTGTCTCTTGAACTCACGTCCACCCTGGTCGGAGGCATAGGAATACTGTGTAAGCTCTGCCTTTTCCACATTTAATGCCATCATCTCATCCAGACCGAGAGACAGTATCCCCTTTGCGGGACGTCCGTTATAACGGATATAGTTTTTCAGATGCTCTTCAGTGGACCTGACATCTGCCTTATTTGTTCCGTAGGTGGTATCTATGAAGAGGAGATCGTAGTCTTTCAGCAGTTCTCTGTTGTATTCAGCAAATATCGACATGAGCCCCATCTCCATGATCATTTCCGTGCGCATCCTCAGAGCGCTGTATCGAGCGCTTTCGATCACGGCGCCAATGAGAGACAGGATTATCGTCAATGATAGGCTTAAAAATACCGTTATGGATCCCCTCTTCATATAACCTCCCGTTACTAAATGATCTGGATCAGACCGATCCGGCCTTGGAATTGATAGTCTTAAAGATCTTGTTGACCAGATTTGTGAGCTGCTCCTTGAAAATGAGCACAAGCCCGATAAGGACAACGAGTATAAGGATCATTTCAACTGTCCCTATGGCGTCCTCTTCCGTAAAGAACTTTTTCAGCATCTTTTTTTCTCCTTTCCTTTGATATTTATGAGTTAAAGTCCCGGTCAGGGACTGTCTCATACCTCCTACAGGGAGAAGGACAGAAATGCAGGAATGATGACTATTATCATCACCACGAGAAGCATTATTCCCATGGGCAGCAGCAGCTTTGTACCGGCCTCTTCTCCGGCCCTCTTGGCACCGGCCTTCCGGTCCTCAAAGGCGTCCTTTGCCTCGGCCTCCAGCGCCACTGTAAGTCCTCCGTTCCCCTTCTGCAGATTCTGTGATAACAGGGTTCCCAGTTTTCCATACCTTCTTACCCCGGTGCGGGTACCGAAATTCTGATAGGCCTCCGTTTCCGGGACCCCGCCCTTCATCTGTCTGACCGTGATCAGCATTTCTTCCAGGGCGTAACTCTTTTCTTTCTTCCCCGCCCCCCTTTGCTTTTCATAATCCAGGGCTATCTTTTCAAAAGCCCCCCTTATGGTCATGCCGGCGCAGAAGAACAGATTCAGCCGGCTTACGATATCGGGATAGTCCTTCAGCATTTCCTTCTCCCTCTCCTTTATCTTTTTATCCAGATCCCTGTCCCTTCCGTACCAGATCACAAAAGCAGCAAGGATGCTCATCATTATGACGAGAGAAGAACTGTTGCCTCCGGAAAACCTGTAGCTTATTTCCGAATCCCCGAGAGATCCCGGAAGCACCAGGTTTTCGGAAGATACGGTGAGATCGTCGTACTTTCCGATCTTCCTTATTACCATATCCCTGAGGCGCCCCGCAGCGTCCTTATGCCTCGGAAATACCAGGGCGGGAAAGCTGAAGTCCGCATATCTCCCCTGATAGCATAATGTTGCCGTCAGTATCACGGGGGTCCCCTTCGTATCCTTTACTTCTTCCTGAATGGTGCCGCTGCTGTCGAGGATGTCGTAGTCATCCACAGACCACTCGATACTGACAGGGTATTCCTCCAGAGAATCCATTAGCTCAAGATCGTATTCCACCTTATCGAGAGAAGTGTTTTCCCCCAGTATCCTTAAAGGCAGTTCCTTTTCCATCCGGTCAAATATCTGAAGGGTCTCTTCCTCCGTAAACCGGCGTTCCCCCACCGTAAGAGGTATGGGGTCCTCTATCTCCCTGTCTCCGACCTTTGCAATTAGGTCAATGGTCTTATCTCCCTGTCCGTATGTCTTTCTCTCTATCTTCCGGTTTTCCAGGCTTTCGCTGTTTATATATACCGAAAGGGCCAGGGCTCCGGAGATCACTGCGCCGAAGAACAGTACCGCCAGCACTTCTCCCAGCTTTTCAACCCGGTACTTTTCCGCTTCCTTACGGCCTCCCGCTGCAGGGTTCAAAAGTATATGCTTTTTTATGATCTCCGCACTTCCCGAAATCTTAAAGTGCTTTAAGATGTATGCCGCCAATCTGTTAAATATCTTCAAACCTTTTCCGCCTCCGATATGATCTTTTCAGCAATGATGAAGCCCGCAGCATAGAGTGCCAGACAGACTGTCATGATGACACATCCGGTGATATTGTGGTAAAGAGGAGAGAGAAATTCCCGTGAAGTGATATTCAGATAGAGGATTATCCCGAAGGGTACCGCTTCCATTACCCGGTTTTCATACCTCTTTGAACTGATGGCCGTGCGGATATCCCGTCTCACATCCATCTTGTCCCCGATGGTTTCCGCCGCCTTTCTTATGATCCTCGTAAAATCCCCTCCGCTTCTTTTGGCTGCGGCAAATACATTCGCAAAATCCTCTATATCCTCGATCCCGCTTCTGAATGAAAGTTCCAGCAGTATCTTTTCAAGGGTCTCATTGGATCGTAGTCTCCTTGTAAGAACCTTAAATTCATTCCTTATGGGACTGTCACCATACATACTGTCCATTACCCTTCCCGCCTCGATAAAGGCGTTCTCCACCGAATATCCTGCGTTCAGGGATGACTGCACTGCCATTATGGCTTCGCGGAAACCAAGGGAAAGTTCATACTTCCGCTTTTCAATGAGATTTCTCTTTGTGTAGGAAAAAAACAGGATCTCCATTGGGATAAGAAGGATAAAGAAAGCGATGAGACTTTTGTAGAATGTCCAGGAAATAAGGGCCGTCAACCCTGCCCCGGCGGAAAGGTACATGATCCTCTCTCCCCCGGAAAACCTGTATCTGTCATAATTCAAATGAATCCGCTCCTTTCAAGCTTTTCTGTATACTTTATTTCGTTTTTCTTCCGGAGCTTCCCCTCCTCATAGGCATACAGGGGACAATATGTGATCTCTCCCTCTTCGTAGCCCGTGATCTCCACGATCTCCAGCACCTTTCTGCTCTTATCCCTTAAGCGTCCCAGATGGACTATGACGTCCACCGCCGAGGCTATCTGCCGCCTTATGGCTGCCAGGGGCAGCTCCATCCCGGCCATTAGGACCATGGTCTCAAGCCTTGAAAGCATGTCCTTTGCGGAATTGGCATGTCCCGTGGACAGGCTGCCGTCATGTCCTGTATTTGCAGCCTGAAGAAAATCAAAGGCCGCGCCGTCCCTGATCTCCCCCACGATGATCCTGTCGGGACGCATCCTGAGTGAAGACTTGATAAGATCCCTCATTGTCACCGGAATACAGCCCTCCACGTTGGCGTTCCTGGTCTCCAGGCTCACGAGATTTGGTATTCCCTGTATCTGCAGCTCTGCGGAATCCTCAATGGTGATCACTCTGGTGTCCTCCGGGATGAAGGAGGACATGGCATTTAAGAAGGTCGTCTTTCCGCTGCCTGTGCCGCCGGAGACGAAGATGTTGTAGCCGCTTATCACCAGCTTCCTTAGGAACTCCACCACTTCGGGGGTTATGGATCCGAACCTTAGAAGGTCCTCCATCCTTATGGGATTGTCCGGAAAACGCCGGATGGTGATGATCGGGCCGTTAAGGGCCACAGGGTTCATTACGATATTTACCCTGGCTCCGTTTTCAAGTCTTGCGTCCACTATGGGAGAAGCCTCGTTCACAACCCTGTTGGAGCCTGCAGCTATCTGCTGTATCACATCATTCAGGGTTTCCTTTGATTCAAAGCGCTTGTCCCAGAGACTTAAGGCCCCGTCCCTTTCAATAAAGATGTTCTCCGTTCCGTTCACCATTATCTCCGTTACATGGGGATCATCGATAAGGCTCTGGATCACGCCCTTTTTTCTTATGGAATCAAAGAGCTCATGCATCAGTCTCCGCTTTTCTTCAAGGCTCAGGAAATTCTTTTTTCCTGCGGAGAGGACCGCCTCGTTTATGATGCCCTCGATCTCCTCGTCTCCCACCTCTCTTGAAAGATCTATCTCTCCCAGAATGGAATCATGGAGTTCCTGCCTTATTTCAGATATTTCCTTCATAGTGACCTCACAAAATCCCCCATGGGAGAATCGGACAGAGTATACAGATTTCCGTTCAGCTCATTCATAAAAGGTATGCTTAATTTTTTTGTCTTATTCAGGATCTCCCCGTATTCCATGATCTTCAGCATGGCTTCATACTGCTCGATCTTTGCCCTTGACACCGTATCCTCTCTCACCGGCATGTAGATCAGCTTTGAAGCCATGAGGACATCCAGAAAAGCGCTTATGGAATCCGACAGATCCACCACTATCTTTGAATAATCGCAGCCGCCGAGTTCGTTAAAGAGGAGGATCCAGGTCTCCCGGCTAACGGACAGAAGATCAGGAGGGGATATGACCGGAGGTATATAATCCAGATGTCCCGCCTTTTCCACCATACTGGCCAGCTTACATGGAAAATTCCGTTTTTTCTGTTCAATGTAGAAAAGAAGATCCGAAAGGTCGCTCATGAAATTCTTCTGCAAAAGCTGGTTGAATCCTGAAAACTCCTCCAGATTCAGATAGAGTACCTTTTCCTTTTCGGAGAGCACCTCTCCAAGGGCAAAGGCGAAGGAAGTTCTGAAACTCCTCCTTATAGGGGAATATACGGTGATGATCTCTGTATTCACGCTGCTTATCTGCCCGGCCTCCATGAAGGGCTGCTCCGCGTAGTAGCACATGACCTCCCTCATGATGTTCTCCGAGGACTGATATTTGCAGATCGCCTTATGGCCTCTGCCGTCCCTTGCCCCGTCATTCTCAGACAGGACCATCATCTCTCCCTTTTCACAGGCCTCGATATCATCATCCAGATCGTCCTCGGGGATCAGGAGAATATCTATATCGTTTCCCCGCATGTACTCCTTTAA
>CADBTX010000151.1 GCA_902797705.1 uncultured Lachnospiraceae bacterium
GATACTTCCGGATTGCTTGATCCGAAGAAACTGATCCCGGATGTCAGAGAATTTGCATCCCAGAATACGGATAAGATGCTCATGGACAAAGGCGATACCATTTACGGAACATATCTGCTCAGATACGATATGGAGAAAAAGCGGCTTTATTACGAATTTACTCTGAATTACTGGAGTTACGTCAATGTTGACGCAAAGACCGGGGAGTTCATCGGGTGGCGTTTCTATGACGGAGCCGTATACTAGTACAGACAGCAGCCATCTTGTAATAAATGCGCAATGAAGGAGAATGATGATAATTCGTATCGCTGACAAAGAAGATATCAAAGACCTGCAGCAGCTGTATTACGAACTGGAAAATGATGCTGTCAGATTCCAGCCCGAGCATTTTGTTCACGGACAGCGGGATGAGGAGTTCTTTGACGGGATCTTTAAAGCAGATAACCAGGATATTCTTGTAGCAGAACAGGATGGAAGGATCATCGGATTTGCACATGTGATGATCCTGGACCAGAAAAAGGTTCCCTGTCTGAAGGCTGAAAAGGTGATCTATCTTCAGGATCTGGATGTAACCGAAGAACTGCGCAGTCAGGGTATAGGTGCAAAACTGATCGAGGCCTGTAAGGAATACGGAAAAGAGAAGGGCGCCGATTTCATGAGGACTCAGGTTTTTCCGCAGAATACCAGAGGCATGAAGTTCTATGAAAAAGCCGGTTTCTCGGAAAAAATGAAGACCATAGAGACATATCTGTAAATTCAGGTCGTGGAGAAACAGTGATGAAATATGCGGTTTTGTCGGATATACACGGCAATCATCCTGCATTACTCAAGGTTTTGGAGGATGCGAAACATAGAAATATCGATCACTTTATCCTGGCCGGAGATTATTGCCTGAGCGGGGCGTGGCCGGATGATTGCATACAAACGGTCAGCGGGATCCCCCAAAAGATGATCATCCGCGGCAATGAAGAGAAATATCTGGAAAACCTGGCCGGAAAAGACCAGTCGTCATGGACGGACGGACAGATGCAGATCTCCTATTGGTGCTATCGTAATATCAGCCCGGAGCATCTTGAGTATCTGTTATCCCTGCCGCAGACGGCGGAGTTTGAGATAAACGGCACAAGGATCCATGTTGCGCATTCTTCGGATCATTTTCTCGGAGAATACGAGTTTCCCCGCTTCGGTCCGGGTCCCATTGCCGAAAGATACGCCTCCATGCGGGTGACGCCTAAACTATTGAGCCGGGATATCCGGGGGATCCTGGATAATGATCCGTATTTTTCCGAAAAAGTGCATGAGCTTGAGGACGGTGTTTATATTTTCGGTCACAGTCATGTGCAGTGGAGTTACAAGGTCAGTGACAGGGATATATTACTTGTGAATCCGGGATCCTGCGGGCTTCCGCTGGACGCTGTCGAAGATAGCGTTCCGTATACGATACTGACGGTCACGGATGAAGGTAAGGCAGAAGCGGAAGAGATCAGGATCCCTTTTGCAAAAGAAGAATATGTGGAGAGACTAAAACAGACGTCGCAGTATGAGCAGGCGCATGTATGGAGCAAGCTGATCACGCAGGAACTTCTTACCGCGAGGGAACATGTGACATTTTTTCTGCAGTTTGCCGAGGAGTATGCAAATATGAAGAACGATTCCCGGCGGCCGTTTTCCCTTGAAACCTGGGAAGAAGCATATGCGGAATGGGAATCACGTCATCCGCATTAATGGGGTGTAAGCATGAGAAAACAATTATTGGGGATATTCAGCGGGTTTCCGGATCATCATTTTCCGGAAGAGATAGCAGACCGCATCAGGAAAGAACTCCCGGTTAGAAAGAGCCTGGTATTCATAAGTGCGTGGCCTGATGAGCACGAGCGAAACGTTGAAGACCGTGACGGCATGCATGCCATGTTTGCGGAAAAGGACATGCCGTTTGACAGCGTTTGTGTCATAGACTCCGGGACGGACAGTGCTGAAGCAAAAAGACTTATCTCAGAGGCCGACTGCATCTTTCTGATGGGAGGAAATGCGACCGCGCAGATTAAGCTTATCCGTGAAAAAGAACTTGCGGAAGCCATAACAGACTCCGATGCCGTGATCCTCGGCGTGAGCGCCGGCGCCATGAATATGGCGAAATATGTTGTGGACATATGGGAGTCGATGACGCCGTATGAGGGCCTGGGCCTCGAGAATATCACGATCATCTCCCACTATGACCCGTCGGATACCGAGCGGCTTGATAAGACGGTCCGGGCGTCGATGGATCATACCGTGTTTGCGCCGGAGGATGAGAGCGCCATCTTCGTAAAAGAGGGAAAGATCGAGACTGTCGGAAATATCTTCCGGGTGGACAAGGGTGAGACAGATCCTTTATCGGAGGATGATATCAAAGAGCTGATGCAGGACGAATTCAGGAAAGTCTTCGATACGATCCCCGATCAGTTCGATGAATTTCGTCCCAGATACAGCGATGAACTGTTTGAATATCTGATAAAGGAGGCACAGATCGGCCCCGGGAAAATGGTCCTCGAGATCGGTCCGGGAACCGGACAGGCCACCGATCCCATACTTGATACGGGATGCGAGTATCATGCCATCGA
>CADBTX010000152.1 GCA_902797705.1 uncultured Lachnospiraceae bacterium
AGATCGCCCCTGTAAGAAAAAAGGTAGGGGATGCCTACAGGGAGTACACGCAGTGTAGGAAGGCCCTGGAAGAGTGTGCTATGGACCCGGAACAGAGAAAAAGGGAGATCTCATTTTTAGAGTACGAGATAAAAGAGATAGAAGATGCTAAACTCCGGGAAGGAGAGGATGAGAGCCTGGAGGCAGATTATAAGAGGCTTTCAAATCTGGAGAAGATTACGGAGACCCTGGGGGAAGTATACGTTCTTACGGCCTCGGCAAGGGGCGAACGCAGTGCCTTAGACAGCATCGGAGAGGCTTTTCGCAGGATGGAATCCGTTGCCAGGTATGATGAAAAACTGGAATCGCTTTTAGAAAACCTGGGGACCATAGAGTCCCTGACTTCGGACTTTAACAGGGAGCTTTCGGCTTATATCTCTGATAATGAGTTCGACGAAGGGGTATTTAATGACCTTACCGCAAGGCTGGACCTGATTAATAACCTCAAATCCAAGTTCGGAAAGACCATTCAGGATATCGGAAAGAGCCTGGAAGAAAGAAAAATCCGCCTTGAGGAACTGACCCATATTGAGGATCATATAAAAGAACTGGAAGAAAAGAAGGCTGAGGCGGAGAAGGTTTTAGACCGGGAGTGCCTTAAGCTTTCAGGAATCAGAAAGGAAAAGGCTCTTGTATTGTCCAATGCCATTAAGGAAGCCTTATCTGACCTTAATTTCCTTCAGGTGGAATTTGAGATAAGTTTCAGAGAGGCTCCGGTCAGTGCAAAGGGAAGGGACGAGGTTGTCTTTATGATCTCCACCAATCCCGGTGAGCCGGTTAAGGAACTTTCCGATGTGGCATCGGGAGGAGAGCTTTCCCGTATCATGCTTGCCATTAAGACTATTCTGGCAGGGTCTGACGAGATCCCCACCCTTATCTTTGACGAGATAGATGCGGGAATCAGCGGAAGAACAGCCCAGAAGGTATCGGAGAAACTGTCCCTGGTGGGAAGAAACCATCAGGTAATCTGTATAACTCATTTGCCCCAGATAGCTTCCATGGCTGATGCCCACTATCTGATAGAGAAACACGTGGAAGGCTCTTACACCATTTCCGAGATTAATCTTCTCGATGAGGAAGGAAGCATAAAGGAGCTGGCAAGGATGCTGGGGGGAGCTGAGATTACGGAAACCACCCTGGCTAATGCTAAGGAAATGAAAGAAATGGCACATTTGGTACTGACTGCACAATAGAAAAGACGGGATTGTGCAAATTGACCATATATACCACACCACTAGTAACGAAACGCAAATTGATTAATAAATAATGAGATAGTATAATATGGGCGTTGTTTGTAGTGTATAGAGTAGTGGTTTACGGTGAGTATGTATGGAAAGAGACGTATGCGACCTGATGGCGGTCGCAGGTATTCCCTTTAATTCTCGCGGTTATTTGTACATAAGGGAGGCCGTTCTTCTGGCTTTGAAGGACCGGGATGTTCTTATGTACGTGACGAAGAGCCTTTACCCACAGATAGCATCGAAGTTCAACACAACACCCATTTGCGTTGAAAAGGCTATCAGACATGCAATCGGTAAGTCCTGGAAGGTTACGAGTACGATGGGCAACTGGCCTTCCATGAGCGGGAGGCGTCCGACTAACTCGCAATATGTGTCATACCTTTGCGAGTACGTGAGAATGAAGAACGATTCGAGGATTTGAAACAGATGGGGACGGGCTCACCCGTCCCCATCTGCTTCACACTTCCTTAAGCTGCGATATATCCGGGGATACGCTCATGGAGTAGTTGGTGTAATACACCACAAACCCCGGTTTGGCCCCGGCAGGTTTCTTTATGTTTTTCTTTAAGGAATAGTCTATCTCCACCTTATTGCTGTCCCGGCCGCCGGAGTAGAAAGCAGCCAGGCTTGCGGCTTCCTCCATGGCCTTATCCGTGACTTCCCCGTTTTTACTCCTGAGTATTACATGGGATCCGGGAATCTCCTTGGCGTGGAACCACCAGTCAGATCCGGTGGAGAGCTTAAAGGTCAGTTCATCATTTTGATAATTATTCTTCCCTACGAAGATGTCGTATCCTTCCGTGGAAATGTAGTGATATGGCTTTGATCTGGAGGTGAGCTTCTTGCCCTTATCCCCGGATCTCTTTTTTATATATCCGAAGTCCACCATTTCCCGTCTGATATCTGACAGGTCATCCTCCGAGGCAGCCAGGTCTATGGAAGTACTTATGGATTCCAGATGCCTTATCTCATCGGCAGTATCCTTTATCAATTCCGTCAAAGCGTCAAAGGTACGCTTTTTTTTATTGTATTTATTGAAATAAGACACGGAGTTCTCCGATATGGTCTTATTCTCGTCGAGAGGAATGCGAACCTCTTCCCCTGTATAGTAGTTGGTACAGTTAAGCTCCTTTGCCCCGGCCTCTAAGTTATAGCCGTAGGTGTTAATGAGTTCCCCGTA
>CADBTX010000153.1 GCA_902797705.1 uncultured Lachnospiraceae bacterium
AAGGAGACAAAGGTCATTAATCCCGGGAACGGCGGCGGAAACAGTGGGGGAGACTCTGTTTATAAGAAGCCGGAAAATGGGGACAGCAAGATCATTATAAAGGAGACCGGAAGCAAAGATCATGACTCCGGGAGTACAAAAAGTAATGACGGAAAACCTTCAAAGTCATCTGAGAGCAGCATAAAGGAAAAGGATTCCGTAAGCAGAAGCGGTATAAAAGGCGGGGGCAGTGATAAGACGGAACGAGGCACAAGCTATACTGTAATGAACAGAAATACAGATCCTGATGAAGACAGTATCTTTGAAGAGGAAGATAAAGAAAATGAGGACACTGAAAGCACGGAGATAAGAGAGGTTACTCTGGATGAATATCTGTCATCTTCACCTGAGGAGGGGGCAAAGGAAGAGGAGATCATCCCGGAACTTATTGATGAAGAAGAGGATGAAAAGACAAAGAAGGAAAGCCGCGGCGGAAAGGTGGCTATGGCAGCGGTGATACTTTTGCTCCTCACAGGTCTGACGGTATTTCTTCTCATCAAAAAGGGTATTCTTTCCCTGCCTGACGGGGACGAAGAGGAAGAATATGACAGCGATGAAAAGACCGGGGTCCTCGGCCTTGGGGGCTTTATAAAGGGCTTCTTCAAAAAGAAAGATCCGGCATGATCAAGCTACGGGGATTGCCGGCAATACCTCACCCGCCCTTCGGGCACCCTCCCCTGAAAGGGGAGGGCATAAAACTGCGGAGTTCTTCGTGCACCCTCCCCTGAAAGGGGAGGGCATATTTTTTCTTAAGGGTGCCATACATCTTTCAACTGTGATAAAATAAATAAGTCTTTCCGGGGGGGAGCATGACAATAGAAGCGCGCCCGGAAAGATTTCATATTGAATAAAGATGATCCGGAAACGATAAATGGAAAGCGTTAATGCTGATGTAAAGAACCGGGATTTCGGCAGGATCTACCTGATATACGGAGATGAGCCCTATCTCGTGAATTATAATAAGAATAAGTTATGTGATGCCGTGGCGGCAAAAGATGATAATATGAACAGAACGGTTTTTTTCGATAAAAACCTTCAGGTCAGGGATATCATCGCTTTGTCGGACACCCTTCCTTTCCTTGCGGAAAAGAGACTTATCCTGGTGGAGGACAGCGGCTTCTTCAAGAAGGCGCCTGCCGATTACGATGAGCTTGTGGACTATATTAAAAAGATCCCGGAAGAGAGCGTTATCGTCTTCGCGGAATCCGAGGTGGATAAGAGGGGCAAACTCTATAAGGCCGTGGATAAGAACGGACGGGTGGTTCTCTGCAAGGAACAGAGCCCGGAGATCCTGGTAAAGTGGATAGCAGGCTATCTCAAGGAGAGCGGAAAGACCATGAGGCGATCCGCGGCCTCCCTGCTTTTGGAAAGGGCCGGTACAGGGATGTACCGCTTAAAGAATGAGATGGATAAACTTATCTCTTATGTCGGGGAAAGGGATGAGATCCTTGAAAAGGATATACAGGAGGTTTCCGCAGTAAATATTCAGTCATCTGTATTTGCCATGATAGATGACATTGCCGAGGGAAGACAGAAGAAAGCGCTGGAGAGGTACTACGAGCTTCTTATGCTGAGGGAGCCGGCCATGAGGATACTGGTGCTGATTTCAAGAGAGTTCAATATGCTGCTCCTTGCCAAGGAAATGTCCGGAGACAAGAGGAACTACAAGGAGATGGCAGCAGTAATGAAGGTGCCGGAGTTCGCTGTCAGGAAGTATGTTTCGGCAGCGGGACGCCTTTCCAGAGGGCAGATACTGAGAGCCATAAGGGACTGTGTGCAGACTGACAACGATATAAAGAAGGGCATCATCAACGACAGGATAGGAACGGAGCTATTGATAATCAAGTATTCGGGAAACAGGGAGGATTAAGGTTGCGCGATTTGCCGGAAGAGGGAAAGGTTTATAAACATTTTAAGGGGACATTTTACAGAGTGATCTGTATCGCCAGAGATTCGGAGACTCTTGAGGAAGTGGTGGTCTACGAAAACAGGGATGATCCCGGAAAGAAATTTGTCCGGCCTCTCACCATGTTCATGAGTCCGGTGGATAAAGAGAAGTATCCGGAGATTTCCCAGGAATTCAGATTTGAAGAGGTGGAGGACAAGGGAGACAGAGTTATCTCTCCTCCGAAGGAGGATAAGGAAGTGTCCGAAGATCTTCTGGCCTTTCTTGATGCTAAGACCAATGAAGATAAACTGGATGTGCTTCAGAGGATACGTACGCGACTGAATGATGATATAATAAATGCCATAGCAGTATCTCTTGATACAGAAGTAAGAGAAGGCAGCATAGAAAGCCGGTATGAGGAGATTAAGGATTATCTTCTCACGACCATCAGATACGAAGGAGCGAGACTCAGAAAATGAAATTAATATCTTTTGTTGTTCCCTGTTATAATTCCCAGGATTATATGAAGCACTGCATTGATTCTCTGCTGATAGGCGGGGATGAGGTGGAGATACTGGTGGTGGATGACGGTTCAAAGGACGATACCGCAAAGATCGCCGATGAATACGAAAGAGATTATCCCGGGATCGTAAAAGCCATACACAAGGAAAACGGAGGCCACGGAGATGCCATCAATTCCGGGCTTGCAGCAGCCACAGGGCTGTATTTCAAATGTGTGGACTCCGATGACTGGGTGGATGCGGATGCCTACAGGCAGGTGATTTCAAAGCTGAAGGAGCTTCTCCACGGAGACACCATGCTGGATATGATGGTATGCAATTTCGTATATGAGAAGAAGGGGGCCATTCATAAAAAAGTCATGACCTACCGCTTTGCTCTTCCCGCCAATGAACTGATAACCTGGGATCAGGTGGGCACCTTCCGTAAGGGACAGTATCTTCTCATGCACTCCGTGATCTACAGGACCAAGCTTCTGGTGGACTGCGGTCTCGAGCTTCCAAAGCATACATTTTACTGTGACAATATCTTTGTCTTCCAGCCGCTGCCCTATGTTAAGACCATTTACTACCTGAATGTGAAATTTTACAGATATTTCATCGGCAGGGATGACCAGTCGGTAAATGAGAAGGTCATGATAGGAAGGGTAGACCAGCAGATAAGGGTCAATAAGATCATGATAGATTATCTCGCCGGAAGGGTCATACCAAATAAGAAGCTCAGGAACTATATGATCAGCTATCTGGATATCATGATGACGGTGTCATCCATCATGCTGATAAGGGCGGACAATGAAGAGGCGCTGGAAAAGAAGGAGGAGCTTTGGAGGTATCTGGCGGAGAAGGATATGATACTTTTCATGAAGATCAGATACGGACTTCTGGGGCGGGCCATGAACCTGCCGGGCAGATCCGGACGGAAGCTGTCGGTGGCAGGCTATAAGCTGGCGCACTGGTTTGTGGGATTCAATTAAAAGAAGCCGCTTTCTTTCTGAGGAGCAGGTTCTTCAGAGAATTGAAATCCAGAACATAGATGACAAAATACATGACCGTAGCCATGAGGAAAGCGCCCAGCACATCAAGGCTGGAGTGCTGCTTTAAGAACATGGTTGAGGTGATGATCAGAGTACACATCATCAAAGATAACATGTGTACTCTTTTGTTTTTGGCAAGCGACTTTGCATTGATCACAGCAAAATGAACCCCCAGTGAATTATAAACATGTATACTGGGAAAGATATTTGTGCATGTATCGGAGCGGTAAAGCCTGAGCACCAGCGAGGTACAGAAATTATTCCTGGGAAATACCAGGGGACGGAGCTGGCAGCCGTTGGGGTATACGGAGGAAATGATAAGGAAGGCCGTCATTCCTGTAACAAGGAAGGCGAACAGCTTCCAATAATCATATTTATTTGTGAACACGAACCAGAGCACGGTCCCAAAGACATAAGGGAACCATAACAGGTAGGGGATCACAAACAATTCATTAAAAGGAAGGATATCATCTATCGCCATATGGATAAGGTGATAGTTCCTGTTGACGTTTTCCTCCAGAAATAAAAACCAGGGGAGATATATGAAAAAAAGATAGCCCAAAGCCCACAGGCCATGAGAGTACCTCTTTAAGAATGCGATCATTTTCACTCCTCTAATAATGCGTGGTCTTAACTCTTAATAACGGTCCGGCGCAATTTCCGCCGGGACGTATGAAAAAACCCCTGTTAAGCAGTTTATTATTCTAGCACATCGAAATTATGGATACAAGGGTTAACGAAAAATAAGCGATATGATATAATCCCTTCGTTGTGTTTCTGATGGAGGAAAGGAGAATCTATGTATACAATTGATGACATAAGGCTTATCGATCCGGAAACCGCGGAGGCTATAGAAGCTGAGGGAAAACGCCAGAACAGCCATATCGAGCTGATCGCATCCGAGAACTGGGCCAGCAAGGCAGTGATGTCTGCCATGGGAAGCCTTCTCACCAATAAATATGCCGAAGGATATCCTGCGCACAGGTATTATGGAGGATGCCAGTGTGTGGATGTGGTAGAGGAACTGGCCAGGGAGAGGGCTAAGGAACTCTTTAAGTGCGAGTACGCCAATGTACAGCCCCATTCGGGAGCACAGGCAAATATGGCCGTATTCATGGCCATGATGAAGCCCGGAGATACTTTTATGGGAATGAATCTGGATCAGGGCGGACACCTTTCCCACGGTTCACCGGTGAACTTCTCCGGAATGTATTTCAACTGCGTTCCTTACGGAGTAAACGACGATGGCTTCATAGATTATGACAGGGTGCTGGAGATCGCAAAGGAGTGCAGGCCGAAGATGATAGTGGCCGGTGCTTCCGCATATGCCAGGACCATAGATTTTGAGAGATTCAGAAAGATCGCGGATGAAGTGGGCGCCTATCTTATGGTAGATATGGCTCACATCGCGGGACTCGTGGCAGGAGGAGTGCATCCCTCACCCATAGGCATTGCGGATGTTGTGACCACCACCACCCATAAGACCTTAAGGGGACCCAGAGGCGGAATGATACTCAGCAGCCAGGAGGCAGCGGATAAGTTTAAGTTCAATAAGGCAGTATTCCCCGGAACTCAGGGAGGACCCCTTATGCACGTTGTGGCCGCAAAGGCTGTCTGCTTAAAGGAGGCACTGCAGCCCGAATTCAAGACCTATGCGAAGAACATCGTGGACAATGCCGCATCTCTCGCAAAGGGACTTATGGACAGAGGGCTTTCCCTTGTTTCCGGCGGTACGGACAATCACCTTATGCTTCTGAACCTTGTGCCTCAGGGACTGACAGGCAAGGAAGTGGAGGCTCTTCTGGATGAAGCCAATATAACCGCAAATAAGAACACCATTCCCAATGATCCCCAGAAGCCCTTTGTTACCAGCGGTATCAGGCTCGGAACTCCCGCCGTTACCACAAGGGGATTCAATACTGAGGATTGCGATAAAGTGGCGGAGGCGATCTCTCTGGTTGTACTCGGGGGAAGCGATAAGATCGATGAGGCCCGTGCCATAGTTAAGAGCCTTACGGATAAATATCCCCTTGATATAGATTGAGGCAGGTGCTGTGAATTAATGGTTTTCAGTTCCTTAGTTTTTCTTTTCCGGTTCATGCCGGTGTTTTTTCTGATATATTACCTTGTACCGGGACGGTTCAGAAACCCCGTGCTGTTTGCGGGAAGTATCATCTTCTATGCATGGGGTGAACCAAGGTACACCATACTCATTTTATGCTCATGTATGGTGAATTATTCCCTGGCGGTATTTATCAGCAGATTTGACCCTCGTTTCAGAAAGATCGAAAGGCGGGTTATTTTTATACTTGCCATGTTTTATGACGTGGGGATGCTCTTCGTGTTTAAATACACGGGCTTTATCATCTCCACCATAAACTCGCTGTTTAGCACCCATATCCCGGTGCCTGAAATAGCGCTTCCCCTCGGCATCAGTTTTTACACCTTCCAGATCATGTCCTATGTCATAGATGTTTACAAGTGTCGAACAGAGGCGGAGACCAGCCTTCTGAACCTGGGCACCTATCTTGTGATGTTCCCCCAGCTGATAGCGGGGCCCATTGTGACCTATTCCAGGGTGAAGCACAGACTGAAGAAAAGAAAGCTGCGCTACGACGTCATAGATAACGGCGCAAAGACTTTTGTCATAGGGCTTGGGGCAAAGGTTATCTTTGCCAACAGCCTGGGGAATATCTGGACAGCCTGCAAGGAAGCCGGGTTTGAAAATATCTCCACTCTTTTTGCCTGGATGGGGATCTCGGCCTACACCCTGCAGCTCTACTTTGATTTCGCCGGTTATTCGCTGATGGCCATCGGTCTGGGGCAGATGCTGGGCTTCAGGTTCCCCAGGAACTTTAACCACCCCTACATCAGCCGCAGTGTTACGGAATTCTGGAAGAGGTGGCATATTACACTGACGTCCTGGTTCAGGGAGTATCTCTACATCCCCCTCGGGGGAAACAGGAAGGGGACTGCCCGGACCATTCTTAACATGCTTATAGTCTGGCTTGTTACCGGACTCTGGCACGGTGCCGCATGGAACTTTGTTCTGTGGGGTTTCTATTATTTTCTGATCATCTTATTTGAAAGGTTTTTCCTTAAAAAATATCTTGACTCATCCATCTTCTTTTCAAGAATGTACACCCTGTTAGTGGTGATGATAGGCTGGGTGCTTTTTGCTTCGCCCTCTTTAACCGAGGCCTGCATATACATTCAGAGGATGTTCACAATAAATCCCGGAACGGATTTTATAGAGTATTTCTATACCTACTGGTATATTTTTGCGGCGGCTGTGTTTTTCGCAACTCCTGTTCCGGCCAGATGGTACAGGAAACACAGGAATTCGGTATTTTCATACATCTTCCTTATTGCCGTATTCCTTGTTTCGGTTGGACTTTTGGTTGATTCGGTATATAATCCCTTCCTGTATTTCAGGTTTTAGGAGTATTTGGCAATGGGTTTTTTTAAGAAATGTCCGTTTTTGTTCATGTTAGTGGTAATAAGCGCAGGGCTGTTTATTTACGGCCTGCTTCTTTCTGCCCGTGTGATCAAGGCTTCAAATACGGTTAATTTAAATTCCGATTATGAGACCTTCGGGGTGGCGACCGCCATGCAGGATATCAAGGCCAGGCTATCAAATTTTGTGGAAGGTATAAACGAAAGGGATTATTCCGTAGATTACATGCCCACCGAGTATGTGCCCGATGAGGACATCGTGAATACCTTCGGAGTGGAGGCCACCGCGGGAAGTGAGGAAGCGGATACTTCAGAGCCCGAGAAATCGGAGCAGGATGAAAAGGATGCTGCCGCTGCCGCAAAGCGGGCGGAACGCAGTGAAAAGATGCGTAACGGAGAGGCGGATGAGTTCCTTAAGGAGGCATTTAAGACAAAGCTTGCCGACAATGACCAGTCCACTCCCGGAGATTCCTATGACGGCTTCTATCCTGTGGGGGACGGCTATTTTACCGGCGGCGACACGGTGATCATAGGGGATTCAAGACAGCAGGGCTTCGGCATGTATTCCGGACTCGAGGGGATCGTTTCCTATGCCCAGAAGAGCTACGGGGTACATCAGGTATTTACAAAGAGGTGGATAGATTCCCCTTACGGGAAACTCACTCTTGAGGAAGCAATGGCCTTAAACCAGGGCAAATTCAGGAAGATCTATATCATGTTCGGTCTGAACGAAATGGGCTGGGCGGATGAGGAGACCTTTGACAATGCCTATTACCAGCTGATAGATATGCTGAAATACTATCAGCCCAATGCGGTGATCTACGTGGAAAGCGTTATAAACGTTACCAGGGCAAAGGACCAGGAATCCAGTATCTTCAATAATGAAAATATCAATAACAGGAATGCGGCCCTTAAGATCGTGGCGGAAAAGGAGCATGTGGCCTATCTTGACCTGAATTCCGCCCTTGCGGATGAGGAGGGCTATCTTCCCGACTACTTCACTTCTGACGGCATCCATCTCATGCAGAAGTATATGTATTCCTGGGTGGATTTCTTAAAGGATCATGCGGTACTCAGCAGCGGAAGCGATACCCAGTATGTCACCGGCTATACACCCGAAAAGGATGTGTCCGACATTAAGAACGGTGAAAGCACCGATGATGAAGAGGACGGAGATGACGGTGAAGATGAGAGCGAAGATGAAGCTGAGGATGAGAGCGAAGCCGCAGAGACTGACGACAATAGCGGGGAAGAAAAGAGCAATAATATAGAGATGAGTGATATAATCCCTGAAAAGACAGACGGAGACTGGGAAACCGGAGGAGGGATCAATTAACTCCTGTAGGGCTCGCCGTCCTTTACAGTCTTGCAGCAGGCAACGGCCAGGGATCCCGGACCGATATGGCAGGAAATGCTTAAGGGAAGGGCATCTACATAGATATTTGAATTTGGGAAAGCGGCGCGGATCTCTTCCGCGAATTCTTCAGCTTCCTCTTTATTCTGGGTATGGGCTACCTCCAGCCAGAGAGAAGGATTCTCGGGGTCATAGCCTCCGAAACGTTTTTCGATATCATCCGATATGGCTTTCAGCATTATCTTTTTAGCCTGTTTATTTCCGCGGCACTTGGAAAAGGCATCCAGTTTTTCGCCCTGTATCGACAGTATGGGCTTTAGATTCAGGATCTTTGCCAGAGCTGCTCCCGCGGGAGTGACACGGCCTCCCTTTTTCAGGTAATCCAGAGTGTCAACGGTAATATAGATGCTGGACTCGAATTTCACTTCTTCCAGGACCTGCTTTATTTCTTTGGCGCTGTAGCCGTTGGAAGAAAGGTACTTGGCATCATATACCGACTGCCGCTGGGTAACGGAGATACGCTGGTTATTCACCACCCAGACCTTGTCACCGTAGCTCGATGCAATGGTGCGGGCAGTCTCGTAAGCACCCGAAAGACCGCTGGACATGGGAATATGGACTATCTGATCATAGCCCTCCGCAAAAATGCTGTCCCATAAAGCGATGACATCCCCTGCAGCAGGCTGTGAGGTGGTAACATCGGCTCCTTCTGAAAGGAACCTGTAGAAATCTTCCTGGGAAAGATTGACACAGTCAAGGTATTCCCTCTCATCCACGATAAAGGGCATGGGCAGAACGAAGATTCCCTGCTCTTTTCCTTCTTCGGGGGTTATTCCGCTGTTTGTATCCGTTACGATTGCGATCTTCATAATGTAGGACTATAACACAAAAAAACTCCGCAAACAACGTAGTAATGCGGACTACGTGACATTGTTTCAATAACCGAAAGAGGGCTGTTGGCAATATCGCGGAACCGGATGTATAATGGACAGGCACTTGTGAAAAATAGGGGCAGAAGAAAAGGGCCCGGGAGGAAGGAATACTGATGGAAAGATTATCGGTGGTGGTACCCACCTTTAACGAGAAGGGAAATGTGGAGAATCTGGTACAGCAGGTTGGCGCTGCGCTGGAGGGCATAGATTACGAGATTGTATTTGTGGATGACAGCACGGATGAGACTCCTGAGATACTTGAAAAGCTTTCAAAGGAAAATCCCCATGTGAGATATGAGCACAGGGTGGGTGAGACGGGACTCGCGACAGCGGTGATCCGGGGATTCAGGATAGCGGAAGGAAGCATCCTTGCCTGCATGGATGCCGATCTGCAGCATCCCCCGAAGATTTTGAGGCCCATGTATGCAGCCGTTCTTTCAGGGGCAGACTTCTGCATTCCTTCAAGGTTCATTCCCGGAGGCAGTGACGGAGGGCTTAATCTCTACAGGAAGTTTGTTTCCGGTACAGCCAGGTGGATGGGAAAGATCGCCCTGCCCTGCTTAAGAAAGGTGAGTGATCCCACCAGCGGACTCTTTATGTTCAGAAAGGAATGTATCGAGAAGGCGGATCTTCAGCCTGTGGGATGGAAGATAATGGTGGAAGTCCTTGCCATGAGCGAATATGAGACCATAATTGAGATACCCTACTCATTCCAGGACAGGGAGAGCGGTGAGTCCAAGCTTTCCGGTAAGGTCACCATGCAGTACATAGAGCAGCTCTTTAAGCTTATGAAGAGAGCCACAAAGAGAAGGGGCATTAAGGTCATAAGATGGAGCGAAAAGTATACGGAGAATCAGGTAAAGAAATATCTGGGCTGAACACAATATATAGTGGCGGAAAAAAATCAGGGAAAATATGAAAAAGGTTTTCAGTGAGTATATAAAGATACGTGGCGCGAAGGCCCATAATCTTAAAAATCTAAATATTGATATACCGAGAAATGAAATGGTTGTGCTTACAGGGCTTTCCGGATCCGGAAAGTCCTCTCTTGCCTTTGATACCATCTATGCGGAGGGACAGAGGAGATACATGGAATCCCTGTCCTCTTATTCCAGGCAGTTCCTGGGACAGATGGAAAAGCCGGAGGTGGAATCCATAGAGGGACTCCCTCCCGCCATTTCCATAGACCAGAAATCCACCAACAGGAATCCCCGTTCTACCGTAGGCACAGTGACGGAGATCTATGATTATTTCAGGCTTCTCTATGCCAGGGTGGGAACCCCCCACTGTCCGAACTGCGGAAAAGTCATTGAGAGACAGACCGTGGATCAGATGGCGGACAGGATAATGGAGCTGCCGGAGAAGACAAAGATCCAGCTGCTCTCTCCTGTGGTCAGAGGCAGGAAAGGACGGCATGAAAAGGTTTTCGAGAGGGCAAAGAGGAGCGGTTATGTCCGGGTGATGGTGGACGGGAACATGTATGATCTCTCTGAGGAGATAAAGCTTGATAAAAATATCAAGCACAATATCGAGATCGTTGTTGACCGTCTCGTCATCAAGGAGGGCATAGAGCGGAGACTGACGGATTCCATCGAGAACGTGCTATCTCTTTCGGATGGCCTCATGATAGTGGATATACCGGGGAAGGAGCAGATCAATTTCTCGGAGAGCTTTTCCTGTCCGGACTGCGGTATTAACATCGAGGAGATAGAGCCGAGGAGCTTTTCCTTCAATAATCCCTTCGGTGCCTGCCCCGACTGTCTCGGACTCGGATACCATATGGAATTTGACGAGGATCTGATGATCCCGGATAAAAGCCTCTCCTTTAATGAGGGCTGTGTACAGGCCATGGGATGGGTGTCCAGCAAAGATAACGGCAGTTTTTCCCATGCTCTTCTTGAGGCTATGGCGGAACACTACGGTTTTTCCCTTGATACTCCCTATGAAGAGCTGCCGGAAAAGGTGAGGCACGCCTTCATCTACGGTACCGGAGGGGACGTGATGAAGGTCCATTACAAGGGACAGAGGTCGGAAGGCACCTATGACGTACCTTTTGAGGGGCTCATAAGAAATATGGAGCAGCGCTACAGAGAGACGTCCTCTGAGATCACAAAGGCCGAGTACGAGAAATGCATGACATTAAGCCCCTGTGACAGCTGTAAGGGGATGAGGCTGAAGGCCTCTTCACTGGCGGTCACCGTGGGGGACAAAAACATTTTTGAGGTCACAAGCCTTGCGATCCGGGAACTGCTGGAATTCATGGACAACCTTTCGCTTGGCAGCCATAAGGAACTCATAGGGAAAAGGATAATAAAGGAGATAAGGTCCAGGGTACAGTTCCTTATTGATGTGGGTCTTGATTATCTCACTCTTTCCAGAGCCACCTCCACCTTATCCGGAGGTGAGGCCCAGAGGATAAGGCTCGCCACCCAGATAGGATCGGGACTGGTGGGAGTGGCCTATATACTGGATGAGCCCAGTATCGGACTGCATCAGAGAGACAACGGAAAACTCATAGCTTCCCTGAAGAAGCTGAGAGATCTGGGAAACACCCTCATCGTGGTTGAGCATGACGAAGAGACCATGAGGGAAGCGGATCAGGTGATAGATATCGGACCCGGGGCAGGTATTCACGGAGGAGAGGTGGTGGCCCAGGGCACGGCATCAGAGGTGGAGAAGGTAAAGGAGTCCGTTACGGGACAGTATCTGTCCGGAGAGCTCCTTATCCCCATTCCGGAAAAGAGGCGTAAACCCACGGGATACCTGAAAGTAGTGGGAGCCAGGGAAAATAACCTTAAGAATGTGACGGTGGACATCCCCCTCGGAGTCATGACTGCTGTGACGGGAGTGTCCGGCTCAGGAAAGTCATCATTGATAAATGAGATCCTGAATAAGAGCCTGAGCAGGAAGCTGAACCGCGCTTTCACCGTGCCGGGCGAACATGACAGGATAGAGGGGATATCACAGCTCGACAAGGTCATAGATATCGATCAGTCCCCCATCGGAAGGACGCCGAGAAGCAATCCCGCCACATACACCGGGGTCTTCGACATCATAAGGGATCTCTTTGCGGCCACCACGGATGCCAAGGAGAGAGGATACAACAAGGGACGGTTTTCCTTTAACGTAAAGGGGGGACGCTGCGAAGCCTGCAGCGGGGACGGCATAGTAAAGATAGAGATGCACTTCCTGCCGGATGTGTACGTGCCCTGTGAGGTCTGCAAGGGACAGCGCTACAACCGGGAGACCCTGGACGTAAGGTACAAGGGCAAGAATATATACGAAGTCCTGGACATGAACGTTGAGGAGGCGTTGAAGTTTTTTGAAAATGTGGAATCGGTAAGGCGAAAGATACAGACCCTTTATGATGTGGGTCTTGGCTATCTGAAGCTGGGGCAGCCCTCCACACAGCTGTCCGGAGGCGAGGCACAGAGGGTAAAGCTCTCCACGGAGCTGAGCCGTAAGGGTACGGGAAAGACCATCTATCTGCTGGACGAGCCTACGACCGGACTGCATTTCGAGGATGTAAGGAAACTGACCGAGATACTCCGCAGGCTTTCCGACAACGGGAATACGGTGGTGGTGATAGAACATAATCTGGATGTGATAAAGTGTGCTGACCATATCATCGACATGGGACCGGAAGGCGGAGACGGCGGGGGCATGGTCATTGCTGAGGGCACTCCGGAAAAGGTGGCTGCTTCAAAGAAGTCTTTCACGGGGCAGTACATAAAGCGTATCCTTGAAAGAGAGAAAAAGAGGAAGAAAACTTCCGGAAAAAAATAAAAAAATCCGAAACAGGGGTTAAGTTTATTCCATTGACTGCCGATATACATTCAAAGGAATTGCCAAAGTCATGCAGGGATGCATAATATGTGTTTTTTGCGTGACTTTTTTATTGTTTTTTTAATCTTTTCCGTATTGTCAATGGACTGTTTTCGGGTATAATAAATTGGTTAGACATTACTTGAAAGGGGACAGAAAATGGTCGCGACAGACATAGGAATAGATCTTGGAACAGCCAGCATACTGGTTTACATAAGAGGAAAAGGAGTGGTCTTAAAAGAGCCCTCCGTTGTGGCATTCGACCGGGACACAAATAAGATAAAGGCCATAGGCGAAGATGCCAGGCTCATGCTCGGACGTACTCCCGGAAATATAGTGGCAGTAAGGCCTTTGAGGCAGGGAGTCATCTCGGACTACACGGTTACCGAGAAGATGCTTAAGTACTTTATCCAGAAGGCTGTCGGAAAGAAAACCTTCAGAAAGCCGAGGATAAGCGTCTGTGTACCGAGCGGCGTTACGGAAGTAGAGCAGAAGGCCGTTGAAGATGCGGCTTATCAGGCTGGAGCAAGGGAAGTTTCCATCATAGAAGAGCCCATAGCGGCTGCCATCGGGGCTGGGATAGATATTTCAAAGCCCTGCGGAAACATGATAGTGGATATAGGCGGCGGTACTTCGGATATAGCTGTCATCTCGCTGGGAGGAACGGTGGTATCCACCTCCATAAAGATAGCGGGAGACGATTTTGACGAAGCCATAGTCCGCTACATGAGAAAGAAGCACAAGCTCCTCATAGGTGAAAGGACCGCTGAGGATCTTAAGATAAAGATCGGGACCGC
>CADBTX010000154.1 GCA_902797705.1 uncultured Lachnospiraceae bacterium
CGAATCATATAATGACTCCTGAAGAGATAGCCGCGATGGTGGCCTCCGCGGGAGGAGATGCGCCCGAAGAAGCGGCACCTGAAGTTGAAGCAGCACCTGAGCCGGAAGCAGCTCCCGAAATAGAGCCTGTATCGGACGATCCGAATCATATAATGACTCCTGAAGAGATAGCCGCAATGGTGGCCTCTGCAGGAGGAGACGTGCCTGCGGAAGAAGCAGTGCCCGAGCCGGAAGCTGCGCCCGAAGAAGAAGCAGTGCCCGAGCTGGAGGCTGCGCCCGAAGAAGAAGCGGCATCTGAGGCGGATGCTGCACCTGAACCGGAAATAGAGGCAGCACCCGAGCTGGAGGCTGCTGCTGAAGAAGCACCTGCGTCTGCAGATGGTTCTGACGATCCGAATCATATGATGAGTCCCGAGGAGATCGAAGCTCTGCTGTCGGGAGGAGAACTGTCCGGCGATACGGCAGAGAGCGCTGATGCGGCAGAAGGAACGGAAACGCCAGCTGCTGCCGGGGAAGCACCGAAGGAGACGGCAGGCGACGATATGTCTGCCGATGAGATAGCAGACCTCCTTGGAGCCATTCCGGAACTTGGAGAAGAGGAAGGAACCGCATCTGAGGAAGACCTGCTTTCAGCCATCGAGTCATCCGAAGATAAGGATGTTACGGATATAATAGATGAGATCCCTCAGGATGATGAGCTTTCGGAGATCAGCGATCTATTAAAGAAGAACGACAGTAATGAAGTAGTCGATGAAGAGCTGATGAGCATGCTCGGAGTCGGGGAGGAAAAGAACTTTGACGAGGCTGCCGCAGTGGCAGAAGCAGCAGCTGATGAAAAGAGCAAGAAAAAGAAGAAGAAAAAGGGCTTCTTCGCCCGTCTTTTCGGGAAGAAGGATGAGGATGAAGAAGCAGTCGAAAGCGAAAAAGAAGGCGGTAAGGAAGGTGTCAAGGAGATACCTCTTGAAGAAGACGGCATAATCGTTGATTCAATGTCTTTGGAAAGCGGCGATGACCTGTCCGCCATAAGAGAAGAGCCTCCCAGGGAAGGCGGCAAGGCGGCCGAAAAGAAAGCCGGAGACGCTGAGGGAGAGACAAAGGAAAAGAAACCAGGACTTCTTCAGAGGATACTTTCTGCCCTGTTTGACTCTGCAGATGACGATGATGAGATGGAGGGAGACCATACAGAGGCCACCCTTGAAAACATGCAGGTCATCAAAGAGGCTGAAGAGGAAGAGGGCAAGAAGAAAAAGAAGAAGAAAGAAAAGAAGCCAAAGCCTAAGAAGGAGAAGAAGCCGAAGCCTCCCAAGAAGCCAAAGCCTCCCAAGCCTGAGGATGACGGCCCTCCGGAAAAGAAGATACCGAAGAAGAAGCTGATAGCTGTCTTTTTATTCTTTGCTTCACTGACAGCCATGATAATATTCTGCCTTGCGGTATTCCCGAAGGCCGGTTACATCAAGGAAGGGACAAACGCCTACGAGAGAGGCGAGTTTGATGATGCCTTCCGTGCAATGGCAGGTGTAAGAGGACTTGACGAGGAGAGTCAGCTTATCTTTGATAATACCGTTACGATAATGACGGAACAGAGGAAGCTTGAGTCCTATGATGATTACAATTCACAGGGCAAGGATCTTGAGGCTCTGAATGCCCTTATTGACGGAGTCGGGTATTACAGGGAGCATATTGAGGAAGCAAGGGCAAACGGAATAGACGGCGAGCTTACTGCGGTCTATCAGAGGATACTGGCTGTCCTCAGTGAGAGGTTCGGGATCAGCGAAGACAGGGCAAATGAACTGGCCTTTATCGCAGACCGGACGACTTACACCATTGCCCTTATGGACATTGCCGATCCGGAGTGGAGAGACAGAGTCAGGCAGGAGATAATAAATGAAGAACTTGCCGCTATGGATATAGACACTACCAGCAAGGCCGAGAAAAACCAGAAGAGAGTGGTATCGACCTCTGTGGAATCTTATGATCCCAGGGCCATTCCCGCCGCCGAAGCGGCTCCTCCTTCAGATAATCCTGAGGGAGACATTGCAGCCGATACCGGAGAGACTCCGGAGGAACAGCCTGAAAGCGGTGAAAGTGATGATGGCGGTGAAGAACCCGAGGCTCCTCGGGAGTCCGAAGAGTCTTCAGGAGGAAGCGGCGAAGGCGATCTTCTGTACGAGTTCAATATTTCGAGACAGGATGACGGTACATATACCACGCGCTAAAAGGAGTTTTGATTTCAAAAAATGATTGCCATCATAGATTATGATGCGGGAAATATAAAGAGCGTAGAAAAGGCGGTTCTGAAGCTTGGGGCCGAGCCCCTGACCACCAGGGACAGCGAGGAGATCAGAAAGGCAAGCCATGTGATACTTCCGGGAGTGGGTGCTTTCGGAGATGCCATGGGAAGGCTTGAAAAGTACGGTCTTATTCCCGTAATAAAAGAGACTGCGGAGAGCGGAAAACCCTTCTTAGGCATATGCCTCGGGGAGCAGCTGATCTTTGAAAGAAGTGAGGAATCTCCGGGAGTTCAGGGCCTTGGCATCTTAAGGGGAGAGGTAAGGAAACTCCCTGATACAGAGGGACTGAAGGTTCCGAATATCGGATGGAATTCTGTCGAATTAAGTAACAACGGAAGGCTTTTTAAGGGTATAAATGACGGTGAGTTTTTCTACTTTGTTCATTCCTACTATGTTTCCGCTGGGGACAGGGAGGTTGTGAAGGCAACCATTGACTATGGATGCACTGTGGATGCATCGGTCGAAAAGGGCAATATTTTTGCCACACAGTTCCATCCCGAGAAGAGCTCTGACATGGGACTGAAGTTGCTGGATAACTTTTTATCACTGTGATATAGACGGTATGTATACTAAGAGAATAATCCCCTGCCTTGATGTAAACGACGGAAGGGTAGTAAAGGGAGTAAATTTTGTAAATTTAAGAGATGCGGGTGATCCTGTGGAGGTGGCAAAGGCCTATGACAGGGAAGGCGCGGATGAGGTGGTATTTCTCGATATCACAGCTTCCTCCGATCACAGAAAGACGGTGACGGAACTTGTAAGAAAGGTTGCGGAGCAGCTTTTTATCCCCTTTACCGTGGGAGGAGGGATCCGTTCCGTGGATGATTTCAGGGAGATCCTCAGAGAAGGGGCTGATAAGGTGGCCGTAAACTCAGCTGCCATAAACAACCCGGAACTTATCAGTGAAGCGGCGCTTAAATTCGGCAGCCAGTGCGTAGTACTGGCAATGGATGCCAGAAGGAAGGACGGACAGTCCTGGACTGTATATAAGAACGGCGGAAGGATCGACACGGGACTGGATGCCGTTGCCTGGGCCGAAAGGGCAGAAAAACTGGGGGCAGGTGAGATACTCCTGACCAGCATGGACTGTGACGGCACAAAGAAGGGTTACGACCTGGAGCTTACCAGGATCATTGCGGATAATGTCCGTATTCCGGTCATAGCTTCCGGAGGTGCCGGTGCAAAGGAGCACTTCTTAAGCGCATTTACCGAAGGACATGCTGAAGCGGTGCTGGCAGCTTCACTTTTCCATTATAAGGAACTGACCATTTCCGAAGTAAAGGACTACTTAAAGAGCAATGGAGTAAATGTCAGATGCCTGCAATAGATAATGACTGGCTTCCCGTTCTGAAAGATGAATTCGGGAAGCCTTATTATGCTGAGCTGTATAGATTTATAAAAGAAGAGTACAAAAACAATAAGGTTTATCCTCCTCCGGACGATATCTTCAACGCCTTCCACTTTACGCCATATTTAAAGGTCAAGGTGGTGATACTCGGACAGGATCCCTATCATAATGAACATGAGGCCCACGGTCTCGCTTTTTCCGTGCTTCCCGAGATACCGCCAAACCGGATACCGCCGTCCTTAAAAAATATCTATAAGGAATTGAGGGACGATCTCGGCTGTTACATTCCGGACAACGGCTATCTGAAAAAGTGGGCGGATCAGGGTGTGCTGCTTTTGAATACGGTACTCACTGTACGGGCGGGGGCGGCTTTTTCCCATCAGAAGCATGGGTGGGAGACCTTTACCGATGCGGTGATAAGCAGCCTTAACAGAGCGGATAAAGCCATGGTTTTCCTGCTGTGGGGAAGTCATGCGGGGGAGAAGGCTTCGATGTTGGATAATCCAAAGCACCTTATTCTGAAGTGTCCTCATCCCAGTCCCCTGTCGGCCAGCCGTGGATTTTTCGGATGCAGACACTTTTCAAAATGTAATGAGTTTCTTGTGAAAAACGGTGAAGAACCTGTAGACTGGCAGATTGAGAACATAAGGAGTTAACATGGAAAGATTATCAGACGCACTTAAAAGAGATCCATATCCGGGAAGAGGCATAGTCCTTGGACGGAGCACCGACGGCAGCAAAGCCGTGGCAGCCTATTTTATCATGGGCAGAAGCGAGAACAGCAGGAACCGTGTTTTTGTTGAGGACGGTGAGGGTATTAGAACAAAGGCTTTTGATGAGTCGAAGCTTTCGGATCCCTCGCTTATTATCTATGCTCCGGTCAGGGTACTGAATACTCTCACAATAGTGACAAACGGAGACCAGACGGATACCATATTTGAAAATATGGGAAAGGGACAAAGCTTTGAGGAATCTTTAAGAGAACGGAAATTTGAGCCGGATGCACCTAATTTCACACCCAGGATCTCGGGGATAGCCCATGTGGAAAAGGGGGAATATGACTTTTCTCTTTCAATACTGAAGAGTGATAAGGGAGATGACAGTCGCTGTTTAAGATATACCTTCTCCTATGAGGATCCGAAGGCCGGAGAGGGCAGGTTTATCCATACCTATATGGGTGACGGAAATCCTCTGCCAAGCTTTGAGGGCGAGCCGGAAATCGTGGATATCACAGGCGGCATCGATGAGCTTACGGATCTTATATGGACGTCTCTTGACAGTGATAATAAGGTTTCTCTTTTTGTTCGTTATATCGATATCGAAACAGGGAAATATGAGACCAGGATAGTAAACAAGAATCAGTAAGGAGGCAGAGCGTGAAGGAACTGGAACTGAAATACGGATGCAACCCCAATCAGAAACCCTCAAGGGTATTTATGGAAAAGGGCGGAGATCTGCCCTTTGAAGTGCTTAACGGAAAGCCGGGATATATCAATCTTCTGGATGCGTTTAACGGCTGGCAGCTGGTGAAGGAACTGAAGGCCGCCACAGGTCTTCCCGCAGCCACCTCATTTAAGCATGTTTCCCCTGCGGGTGCTGCAGTCGGGCTTCCCCTTTCTGAGACGGAAGCAAAGATATACTGGGTGGATGACCTTGGAGAATTAAGCCCTCTTGCATCTGCATACGCAAGGGCCAGAGGGGCTGACAGAATGTCATCCTACGGAGATTTCATCTCACTTTCCGATGTATGCGATACGGATACTGCGAACCTCATAAAGAGAGAGGTTTCGGATGGCGTCATTGCTCCGGGATACAGCGATGAGGCGCTTTCCATACTTAAGGAAAAGAAGAAGGGCAATTATTGCATATTAAAGATCGATCCTGATTATATCCCGGAGGAAAAGGAGACAAAGCAGGTCTTCGGGATCACCTTTGAGCAGGGAAGAAATAACGCGGTCATAGATGAGTCATTTTTGGGTAATATAGTTACAAAGGAAAAGGATCTCCCGGACAGCGCCAAAAGAGATCTCATGATATCTCTTATAGTCCTGAAATATACCCAGAGTAATTCTGTGGCATATGCAAAGGACGGACAGGCCATCGGTATCGGTGCCGGACAGCAGTCCAGGATCCACTGTACAAGGCTCGCGGGCCAGAAAGCGGATAACTGGTTCCTGCGTCAGAGCCCGCAGGTTATGGGGCTTCCCTTCCTTGATGAGATAAGGCGTGCCGAGAGAGACAATGCCATTGATATCTATATCGGAAATGAGTATGAGGATGTACTCCGGGACGGAGAGTGGCAGAAGATATTTAAGACCAGGCCGGAGGTCTTTACCGATGCCGATAAGAAGGAATGGTTAAAGAAGAATACGGGTGTGGCTCTGGGATCCGATGCTTTCTTCCCCTTTGGAGACAATGTGGAAAGAGCGGAAAAAAGCGGAGTGAGATACATCGCCCAGCCCGGCGGTTCCATAAGAGATGACAATGTTATCGAAACCGCCGACAAGTACGGTATGGTAATGTACTTCACAGGGCTAAGGCTGTTTCACCATTAAAGAGTGCCGATGGTGGGACTTGAACCCACACGGTGTTGCCACCAAAGGATTTTGAGTCCTCCTCGTCTGCCATTCCGACACATCGGC
>CADBTX010000155.1 GCA_902797705.1 uncultured Lachnospiraceae bacterium
ATATCAAATTAGTAGGTTTATTGCCTCCAAACACTTGAAAAACCACTATTTCGTCTGTAGAATATGGGATAGTTTGTTACTTATAAATCTATTTGTTCGGATAAGAAAGGCAATATAAATGAGTCAGGAATTTTTAAATATCAAAGATCTCAAAGTCAGTATAGGCGAAAAAGAGATTCTTAAAGGCCTTAACCTTTCTATCGGTGAAGGTGAAACCCACGTAATAATGGGACCCAACGGTGCGGGAAAATCCACACTGGGAAATACACTTATGGGTAAAGAGGAATATGAGGTAACTTCCGGAGAGATTACTTTTATGGGTGAGGATCTTCTTGAGATGTCTACCGATGAAAGAGCCAAAAAAGGTCTTTTCATGACCTTTCAGAACCCCATCGAGGTTCCCGGAGTCAGATTGTCCGAGTTTACCAGAAGTGCATGTGAAGCTGTAGGAAACAGAATGTCACTTTGGAACTTCAAAAAAGCAGCTCAGGAGCAGATGAAGGTTCTCAGCATGGATCCTTCATATCTCGACAGAGAGCTTAACCTTGGTTTTTCCGGAGGTGAGAAGAAAAAGGCAGAGATCTTCCAGCTTCTTATGCTTAAGCCTAAGCTTGCCATTCTTGATGAGACCGATTCAGGTCTTGATGTCGATGCCGTAAGGATCGTATCAGAGGGCGTTAAGGCATATCAGGAGCAGACCAAGGGTTCACTCCTTATTATCACCCACTCAACCAAGATACTCGATTCACTTAAAGTAGATAAAGTCCACGTTGTTGTAGACGGCAAAGTAGTGGCTGAGGGAGATGCTTCCCTTATCAGTGAGATCAATGACAACGGATTTGAAAAATACATGAAGGCATAAATATGAGCGAAGAAAAAACTTACGTAGAGGATATCAACAGGACCATCTACGACGTTGTTGACGACGACAGTGATGCCTTCAAGCTCGAGCAGGGTCTCACTGAAGATATAGTCCGTCAGATATCCGATCAGAAACAGGATCCCGAATGGATGAGGGATTTCAGACTTAATTGTCTTAAGCTGTACAACAAATCACAGCACCCCAATTGGGGACCAAGTATTGAAGGATTGGACATGAACCTGATCTATACCTATGTCCGTCCCAATACCAAAATGCAGCACACCTGGGAAGAAGTTCCCGAGGATATTAAAAATACCTTTGAACGCCTTGGAATTCCTCAGGCAGAGCGTACATCCCTGGCAGGTGTCGGAGCACAGTATGACTCCGAACTTGTTTACCACAATATGCAAAAAGAAGTCGAGGAACAGGGTGTAGTCTACTGTGACTTCGAAAGTGCACTCAAGGGAGAATATGCGGATCTGATCCATGAGAAGTTTATGACACTTCTCCCTCCCACAGATCACAGATACAACGCACTTCACGGTGCGGTTTGGTCGGGCGGATCGTTTGTATACGTTCCCAAGGGAGTTAAGGTTTCCGTGCCCCTTCAGTCCTACTTCAGACTGAATGCAAAGGGAGCCGGCCAGTTTGAGCACACACTTATAATCGTAGAAGACGATGCGGATCTTCACTTCATCGAGGGTTGTTCTGCACCCAAATACAATGTTGCAAACCTGCACTCGGGATGTGTTGAGCTTTTTGTAGGGAAGAATGCAAAGCTCAGATATTCAACCATTGAGAGCTGGTCCAAGAATATGTATAACTTAAACTCCAAGAGAGCACTGGTTGAGGAAGGCGGAAGGATGGAGTGGGTATCCGGATCCTTCGGATCTCACGTTTCTTACCTGTATCCTTCAACCATTCTTAAAGGTGATAATTCCACCATGGAATACACCGGTATTGCTTTCGCGGGAGCGGGACAGGATCTTGATACCGGAATGAAGGTAGTCCATCTCGGCAAAAACACTTCTTCCGTTGTAAATACCAAGTCGATTTCCAAGGACGGCGGAATGAACACCACCAGAACCTCCGTGCAGGTAATGCCTCAGGCCAAGGGTGCTAAATCCGTTGTCAGCTGTGAGTCCCTCATGATAGATAACATCTCCAAATCGGATACCATTCCCGTAATGGATATTCGTACGGATGATGCGGATGTCGGACATGAAGCTACCATAGGAAGCATTTCCGACGAGGCAGTATTTTACATGATGAGCCGAGGAATGAGCGAAGTAGATGCAAGAGCGCTTATCGTAAGCGGATTTGCGGATAACGTCTCAAGAGAACTTCCCATGGAATACGCTGCCGAAATGAACAATCTCATAAGGCTTGAAATGAAAGGGACAATAGGATGATGGCTGAACAGATCAAAATAAACAGCCTCGTTCCTCCCACATGGAACAGGCTCAAAGTAAATGATGTAACAGTAAATATGCCTGCGGAAAAGGTAGCCGGCACCATAGCGGATGATGTAAAAACCTCTCCGGCAGATTCAAATGACTGGAATTTTGAGACAGGGTGTGGCGCTGATCTTACCGCATTCCTTGAAAAGAACGACACCAAACCTGTTTTGGTAAAGACAGAAGGCGACAAGCTTCTCAGCATTAAGAAGACATGCACCGAAAACACAGCCGATATCCTCTGTTTTGAGGCGGGTGACGGAGAGACCATCAATGTTTTGACGGACCTTACCTCCGATGATAAAACCGAAGCCACATCGGTGCTCAGAGTACTGGTAAAGGCAGGCAAGGGAGCCAAGGTCAATCTGGCTCAGGTGATAAGACCCGGAAAGGGACTTACCGTCATAAATGATATCGGAACGGTTGCGGAAGAAAATGCGCAGATCAATATAATTCAGGTTTTCTCCGACGGAAGCGACATATATTCGGGATGCAGGACAGATCTTAAGGGAAAAGAAGCCGCTTCGGAAAACAGGGTAGGACTTGTCAGAACCGACGGTCAGACCATTGACATGAACTATGTGATGAAGCATCTTGCTCCCGTTACCAAGGCAGAGATAAATGTATTCGGAGCCCTTTCCAAGAAAGCTCAGAAGACATTCAGAGGAACCATCGATTTTGTACGCGGATGTGCACAGTCTGACGGAGCTGAGGCTGAAAACATGCTTCTTCTTGATGATACGGTGGTTAACAAGACCGTTCCCCTTATTCTCTGTACCGAGGAAAACGTGGCCGGAAGCCATGGCGCCACCATCGGAAAACCTGCGGAGGACATGCTCTTTTACATGATGAGCAGAGGAATCTCAAGAGAAAAGGCCATCAGGATCCTTGAGAGAGCATCCCTTGAAGCCGCAGCCAATCACATCGAAGATGAAGCCGCAAAACAGTACGTGCTTGATATTATCGCGGAAAAATACGTAAATGACTGATCAGGAACTTAAAGACAACATAATAAAATATAGGAAACTCTTCCCCCTTTTGTCGGATGATTTTGCATATCTGGACAATGCCGCAACCACGCAAAAGCCGGTATCCGTGCTGGATGCGATGAGAGGCTATTATGAAAAAGATAACGCAAATCCCTTCAGAGGCGTCTATGATTTAAGTGAAAGAGCCACCGAAAGGTATGAAGCGGCAAGGGCTAAAACCGCTGCCTTTATAAATGCCGCTTCTCCCGAGGAGATCGTATTTGTAAGAAATGCCACAGAAGCCCTGAATCTTCTTGCCTATTCCTGGTGTGAGGACAATATTTCGGAAGGTGACGAGATCGTCGTATCCGTTATGGAGCATCATTCCGATTTCCTGCCCTGGAAGTATATGGCAGAAAAAAAGAACGCAAAGCTCGTTAAGCTGGAGCCCGACAAGTCAGGTGCCGTCACCGATGAAGCACTTGATAAGTGCCTTTCGGACAAGACCAAAATTGTGGCACTTACCCAGGTTTCAAACGTTCTCGGAAGAGTTAACGACATAAAACATATTGCGGAGAAAGTTCACGCTGCCGGCGCTCTCATCAGTGTTGACGGAGCCCAGAGCGTTCCCCACATGAA
>CADBTX010000156.1 GCA_902797705.1 uncultured Lachnospiraceae bacterium
AGCAGCAGCGTGTGGCGATTGCCCGCGCTATGGCCATGCAGCCCGAGGCTATCCTTTTTGACGAACCCACGAGCGCCCTGGACCCGGAGCTTACCGGAGAAGTGCTGGACGTGATGAAGACTCTGGCTAAAGAAGGAACCACGATGGTGGTCGTGACCCATGAGATGGGATTTGCCAAGGAAGTGGCTTCCAGAGTGGTATTCATGGAAAACGGAACCGTGGTCGAAGAGGGAAATGCAAGGGAGATCTTCAGCGCTCCAAGAAATGAAAGGACCAGACAGTTCCTCAGCAGGACCTGAATAGTAACGTTAGAGTGTTTCAAATATGATATTAAAGTGGTAGAATGGTTTAATAAGCTTTGGAGGAGGGTATCTCTAATCTATGAAAGCGCTGGATAATACCGAGCTGTCCTATTTCTGCGGACAGATGTCCATGATAATCAGGGCGGGAATCTCCACAATAGAGGGTCTTTATATGATGGGAGACGATCCTGAAGCCACTGAGGAAGAGAAGGATCTGTATAAGGACATCAAGACCAGGCTTGAGGAAGGCGGATATTTCTATAATGCGTTGGAGAGCACAGGGGTGTTTCCTGCTTACATGGTAAACATGTCCAGGATCGGGGAAGAAACAGGCACACTGGACAATGTTATGGAAGCCCTGAGAAAACACTATGCCAGAGAAGAGGATATCAGACAGTCCATTAAACAGGCGGTCACTTATCCCATCGTCATGGCAGTTATGATACTGATAGTCATACTGGTGCTCCTTCTTCAGGTAATGCCTGTTTTCAGACAGGTCTTCAGACAGTTGGGCTCTGAAATGACAGGCTTTGCAGGAATTCTTTTTGATGCGGGGGATCTTATCAGAAAATATTCGATAGCGTTTGTTATCGTATTCGTTCTTCTCCTTCTCTTTGCATTCATCTGCGTAAAGACAGAAGGGGGCAGAAAGACAGGGGCTGCATTCTTAAGCAGATTCAGTTTCTTTAAGAGACTTCGTAATGATATTTCCACAAGCCGTTTTACAGGGGGGATGGCTCTGGCTTTAAAGTCCGGCTTTTCTCCTGAATTTGGGATAGATATGGTCTCCGAGATCATTGAAGACAAAGATTATTCAAAAAAGGTAGAGGAATGTAAAAGGATACTGACAGACGGGGCTTCATTTGATGATGCTCTTAAAAGGTCGGGGATCTTATCCGGTCTTCCCGCCAGGATGATGACCATCGGAAACCGTACGGGATCTGCGGATACTGTTATGGAGCAGATATCCGACATGAGCCAGAAAAAAATAGATACCAGTATCAGCAGTGCCCTGGGTACTATTGAACCCGTGCTCGTGGTATTACTGTCACTGATAATCGGAGCGATACTTATATCCGTATTGTTCCCGCTTCTCAGTATTGTATATTCCTTATGAGTATAAACCGTGACGATAGCAGAAAAACAGCAGTAACACTCGTTATATTTGCTGTTATAATGGCGATCTTTCTTTTCTCGGTATATTACACCGCTCAGGGTAATATAGGCAGACAGAAGCAGAGCCTTACCGAAGCCATCCAAAGGGATGTGACGTACTGCTATGCCACCACGGGCAGGTATCCGAAGACTCTGGATTACATCGAGAGAGTATACGGACTCACATATGACAAAGAACTCTTTCAGGTGGATTACAGGGTGAAAGGCAGCAAGATCCCTCCGGAGATTACGGTGACAGTGATCAGGGAAGGAAGATGAACGCTATGAAGAGAAACAAGATAAGCGATATTTTCCCTATCCTGTTATTCATGATATTCACGCTGTCCGCACTGGGTATAGTACTGGCATCGGCCCAGATATACCAGCGTATTATCAGATTTTCAAATGATGACTTTGAAACAGAGACCGCAGCTGCCTACATGACAGAGAAGATAAGAAGCCATGACCGGGACGGAGGCATTGATACCGGGATGTTCTGCGGACATGACGCGGTCCTCCTTGAAGACAGGGTCGTTGATAAGGAATATGTTACCTGTATCTATACTTCCGACGGGTACTTAAGAGAGCTCTATACTGAAAAGGAGCTTCTCAATGAATGCAGTGAAGACGGAGGGAATGCCATTCTGGAAATGGATGATCTGAGTGTTGAGAGTGTTTCCGACAGACTGCTGCATTTAAGATTTACGGATAATAAGGGAAATGTGAGAGACACCTGTCTCGCTGTGCGATCGGGAGGTGGGGGTCAATGAATCTGAGACAGAGGCTTTCAGCCGGAAACCTCCTTTTACTGGAGCTTATACTTGCCCTTATTTTCTTCAGTCTGACTATGTCAGCCACAATGTCGGTCTTCGGGCGGGCTTATGAGATGTCAAAGGAAGCAGCGGGGATAGACATGGCTCTCGCCCAGTCGAATTCCGCGATAGAGATCGTAAGATCCGCAGATACTCAGGAGGAGATCCGGGATATCCTTACCGGGAACGGTTTTACCAGTCCGGAAGAGGGAAAATACGAGAAGGAATACGGCGATGGCAGGTATAAAATGGAGCTTACCCTTACTGAAGAGGGAAATCTGATAACAGCCTGTGTTAGCTGCCTCGATACCGGACACGGTGAAGACACTGCTGAACCCCTGTATGAGATCAGCATAAAACACGCATTAAAGGGGGTCCGGTAAAATGGGAGACAATCAAGCGAGAAGTATAGGATTGCCCATGCTGATAGTGGTCTTTATGAGCCTCTGCCTTGTATCTTTTGCCGGGATAGCCTATTCCACAGCGAGGAGCAGCTATGAAAAAAGCCGGAGCGTTGCAAAGAGGACACAGGATTACTATGAAGCCTGCAATGAAGCGGAGATCCTGCTTTCTTCCTTAGAGGAGATACCGGAAAGCGAGACCACATACACATTTCCTTTCGGAACAAATATGGAGGAGCTTCAGGTGACAGTCTGTCCCGATGCGGATGGAAAGAGCTATGAGATAACGGGATGGATCGTTTCAGACAGTTCGAGCTGGGAGGCACCGGATAATGACGGAGGGGGACCTGTGGGACCTCAGGCTCCGGAGTGATAAAGGAGAAGTATTATGATACAGGAAATCTTAAAAGAAGCAGTTGCCCGGAAGGTATCGGATATCTTTCTGATACCGGGACGTCCGGTTTCATTCTATAAAAACGGCGTGATCGTAAAACAGGACAGCGAAAGTCTCACTCCCGATGAAGTGGAGGAAGACGTTAAGGAAATCTACGATATGGCCGAAAGAGAATATACGATGCTGATAGGAAGGGGAGATGATGACTTTTCACTTTCCGTTCCCGGTCTTTCGAGATTCAGGGTCAGCGCGTATAAGCAGAGAGGCACGGCATCAGCGGTACTAAGAGTTATCTCCTTTACCCTTCCGGATCCTGCCGAATACAGTATTCCCGATAATATCGTGGAGCTCGGCAATCAGTCGAACGGTATGGTACTTATCACAGGCCCTGCGGGATCAGGTAAATCCTCTACTCTCGCCTGCATAATAGACCATATCAATAAGACAAGGGAATCACATGTTATCACACTGGAAGACCCTATAGAGTATCTCCACAGGCATGACCAGAGTATCGTGAGCCAGAGGGAGATCGGAGTGGATACGGTGAGCTATGTAACCGGACTCAGGGCAGCCCTGAGACAGTGTCCCCATGTTATACTGTTAGGTGAGATGCGTGACTTTGAGACTATTTCGGTTGCGATGACTGCTGCGGAGACAGGGCATCTCTTACTCTCCACACTGCATACAATGGGAGCGTCCAATACGATCAACAGGATCATAGACGTATTTCCCGCTAACCAGCAGAGACAGGTGACGGTGCAGCTCTCATCTGTACTGCATGCGGTTGTTTCACAGCAGCTCCTGCCTACGGTGAACGGCGGAGTTGTCCCTGCTTTTGAGATAATGACCATGACCCCGGCTATAAGGAATATGATCCGGGACGGCAAGGTCCATCAGATAGACGGAGTTATTTATTCAAGCCCCGATGAGAATATGATCTCAATGGATGAGAGCATAAGCAGGCTCTTAAAGAACGGGATCATTTCAAAAGAGACTGCGGAAAAATTTGCAGTTCATCCCGAGCGCTTGAAAAGATGAGCTTTAAGTACCTTAATGAGGGTAAAGCATGCTTCAAAGGTCTTATTTTGTCAGTAATGAAAATGAATTGAATCACGCTCTCAATATCATTTCGGAATTGCAGGAGTACCGGCAGGCTGAATCGGTACTTGCTGTTTTATTGACAAATCAGGTATTTAAGGCAGATGTTGAAAAATATACGGAAATCATAAGAGAGAAGCTTCCGGGTGTGTTTATTGCGGGAGTTTCCGTTATCACAAGTACCTATACGTTTAACGTGAGCGGTGTGACGATCTCATTCTGCTTCTTTAATGAATCAAAGGTACGGGTACTTACCTATCCTTCAGATAAGATAACTGAAGAAGACGCCATAAAGGATTTAAAGAGGAATATTTCGGAAACCGGCAATGTTAAAGCAGTCATGACATTCCCGTGTGGCATCGGTTATGACTTTGCAAATATTTTAAAAAAGGTTTCCAGGGAAAATAAGAATACAGCCTTTTTCGGCGGACACGGGGCAACATCCGCGCCTATCGATATCGGAAACGGGACTGGATTCGATGAACCGGATCATGCTATCGGTGACGGCGTGATAAATGACGGTCTTGTCTGCGTGCTGATAAGCGGAGACAGATTAAAGATACATGCCAGATACGTGCTGGGATGGCGGCCATTCGGAAAGAGGATGAAGGTCACGGGAGTAAAGAAGATGGGGGGCTCCGGGACCTGCGTTACCGAGATAGACGGAAGACCTGCGGTGGATATTTACAGAAAATAT
>CADBTX010000157.1 GCA_902797705.1 uncultured Lachnospiraceae bacterium
GACGACTGGGATCTGGAGGGACTGAATCAGCTGCTCCTTCCCGTCATCCCCATGGACAGGATAAAGACTCCGGATGTGAGAGGCCTTACCCCTGCAGAGCTTAAGCACAATCTCAAGGAAAAGGCAGTGAAGATCTACGAGGACAAGGAAGCGGAATTCCCTCAGCCCGAGATGCTCCGTGAGATAGAGAGAGTCATACTCCTTAAGGTCATTGACAGAAAGTGGATGGACCATATCGACGATATGGAACAGCTCCGCCAGGGTATAGGACTGCAGGCCTTCGGACAGAGGGATCCCGTTGTGGAATACAGGACTGCGGGCTTTGAGATGTTCGACCAGATGACCGCCGGTATCAAGGAGGATACGGTACGTCTTCTCATGCATGTACATGTGGAGGAGAAGGTGGAGCGTGAGCAGGTAGCCAAGGTCACCGGTACCAATAAGGATGATTCCGTGAAAAAGGGACCTGCAAAGCGGACGAATAAGAAGGTATATCCCAATGATCCCTGCCCCTGCGGCAGCGGCCTGAAATATAAGAACTGCCACATGAAGAAAGGCGGGCTTGAATAGACCATGCTGGAACTTGATAATCTGAAAGTGGAACTGGAGAATTACAGGACACCCTTAAAGAATCTGTACAGATCTCTGGAACTTGAGAATAAGGAAAACCGAATAATCGAGCTTAACCGTAAGATGGAGGAGCCGGATTTCTGGAATGATCCGGAGTCATCTACGAAGCAGAGCAAGGAGCTGGGGTCACTTAAAGAGGACGTAGCCACCTATAAAAAGCTGGACAGCCAGTTTACCGATATGTTTGACCTTATAGACATGGCAAACGAGGATAACGATGAGACCCTGGCTGCAGAGATAATAGAGGAATTTGCCTCCTTTAAGGAGGATTATGAAAGGATACGGTTAAAGACACTGTTATCCGGTGAATATGACGGAAAGAACGCGATCCTGAGGCTCAATGCCGGAGCGGGGGGCACCGAGTCCTGTGACTGGTGCAGCATGCTTTTCAGGATGTACAGCAAGTGGGCCGATTCCCACGGCTTTAAGACCGAGGTTCTGGATTCTCTGGACGGGGATGAGGCAGGCTTAAAGAGCTGTACCTTCCAGATAAACGGAGAAAATGCCTACGGCTATCTGAAATCGGAAAAGGGCGTTCACAGGCTGGTGCGAATAAGTCCCTTCAATGCCCAGGGTAAGAGGCAGACAAGCTTTGTGTCCCTGGATGTTATGCCGGAGATCGATGATGATGTGGATATCGAGATAAAGAGCGACGATATCAGGATCGATACCTACCGTTCCTCCGGAGCCGGCGGACAGCATATAAATAAGACCAGTTCCGCCATAAGGATCACCCACTTCCCAACGGGGATAGTGGTGACCTGTCAGAATGAGAGATCCCAGTTCCAGAATAAGGACAAGGCCATGCAGATGCTGAAGGCCAAGCTCCTTATGCTGAAGGAGGAGGAGAATGCGGATAAGCTGTCGGAGATCCGCGGGGAAGTAAAGGATAACGCCTGGGGAAGCCAGATACGGTCCTATTTCCTTCAGCCCTATCAGCTGGTAAAGGATCTGAGGACGGGAGTGGAGATCGCTCAGGCGGACAGCGTACTGAACGGAAACATAGATCCCTTCATAAACGGCTATCTGGTGTGGTGCGCAAACGGATGCAAGAAGGTAAACGTCAAGGACGATGAGTAGCAGGCACAGGCAGGATCAAAGGAGAGTACAATGGTAAATATCGCGGTACTGGGATACGGAACTGTGGGAAGCGGGGTCGTAAAGGTACTTACCACAAATCAGGAAAAGATAGATAAAAAGGCGGGGACGCCCATACGTGTGAAGTACGTGCTGGATCTCAGGGATTTCCCGGGAGATCCCATACAGGAGAAGATAGTCCACGACTTTGACGTCATATTAAAGGATCCTGAAGTGAAGGTGGTGGTAGAGGTCATGGGAGGCTTAAAACCTGCCTATGAATTTACGAAGGCAGCGCTGGAAGCGGGAAAGTCAGTCTGCACATCAAATAAGGAACTGGTGGCGGAGCACGGCGCGGAATTTCTGGATCTCGCAAGGGAAAGAAATGTGAATTATCTCTTTGAGGCCAGCTGCGGCGGAGGCATACCCGTGATCCGTACCTTAAACAGCTCCCTTACTGCGGAGGATATAGACGAGGTTTCGGGGATACTTAACGGTACAACGAATTATATCCTTACCGAGATGTCGGAAAAGGGTTCTGACTTTGATTCCGCACTTAAGGAAGCGCAGGAACTTGGCTATGCGGAGAGAAATCCCGAAGCGGATGTTGAGGGACATGATGCCTGCAGAAAGATCGCCATTCTTTCATCCCTGGCCTTCGGACATACCGTAAAATACCAGGATATCCATACTGAAGGAATAACAAAGATCAGCCATAATGACATAGTGTTCGCGAAGAAATTCGATATGTCCGTAAAACTTCTCGCCAGTGCCTATAAATACAGGGATGGCAGCGGGAAAAAGGACTATTACGCAATGGTGGCTCCTTTTCTTGTGCGCCACGGACATCCGCTTTTCAATGTGAACGGGGTCTTCAATGCAGTCTTCGTTCACGGGAATATGCTGGGAGACTCCATGTTCTACGGAAGCGGCGCGGGAAGCCTTCCGACAGCCAGTGCAGTTGTGGGAGACGTGGTGGATGCGGTAAAGCATCTCTCCAGAACACTTTTCGTTTTCTGGGATTCAAAGGAATTAAAGCTTTCGGATAACGGCTCCGCGAAGAGACCCTTCTTTATCAGGGTCCCGGCGGATAAAAAGGAGGAGGCGTCCTCATTCTTCAATGCATCGGAGATTGCCGAAAGCGATGAGATAAAGGAGGAGACGGCACTTATAACGGAAATAATGACCGAGGATGAATTTGAAAAAAAAGCATCCGAGGCAGGATATGTACTTAGCAGGATAAGGGTGAATCAATAATGTTACTGGTAAAAAAATTCGGCGGAACCAGCGTGGGAGACAAGGACAGGATAATGAACGTCGCCCGCCGCTGCGCCAAGGACTGGCAGGCAGGACATAATATCGTTATGGTGCTGTCTGCAATGGGAAAACAGACGGATGTGCTTATAGACCTGGCACATGAGATTAATCCTGACCCTCCGAAGAGGGAACTGGACATGCTCCTTACAACGGGAGAACAGACCAGCGTGGCACTTATGTCCATGGCTTTTGCAACCATGGGGATCCCCTCGGTATCTCTGAACGCCTTTCAGGTGTCCATGCATACCACCAGGGTCTACGGAAATGCAAGGCTTAAGAGGATAGACACCGACCGTATCGAGCATGAGATCGAGAGCAGGAAGATAGTCATAGTCACAGGCTTCCAGGGCGTCAATAAGTATGATGATTACACCACCCTCGGCAGAGGAGGTTCCGATACCACGGCAGTGGCACTGGCGGCGGCACTTCATGCTGACAGCTGTGAGATATTTACCGATGTGGACGGAGTCTACACTGCGGATCCAAGGATAGTAAGGGGAGCCAGGAAGATGAAGGAGATCTCCTACGACGAAATGCTGGATCTTGCCACACTGGGAGCGGGCGTCCTTCATAACCGCTCCGTTGAACTTGCAAAGAAATATAACGTACCCCTTGTGGTCCGTTCAAGCTTAAATGAATCTGAAGGTACTGTCATCAAGGAGGTGACTAAAGTGGAAGGAATGTTGGTTTCCGGAGTTGCAGCTGATAAGAACACTACCCGTATTTCCGTTGTCGGTCTGGAGGACAGACCGGGTATAGCGTTCAAACTCTTTGATCTTATCTCCAAAAAGAACATCAATGTGGATATGATACTGCAGTCCATCGGACGTGACGGCACAAAAGATATCTCATTCACGGTAGCCAGTGATGACGGTCCCACCGCCATAGATACCATAAAGGAAAACCTGACTGCTCTTCACGCCAAGGATGTAAGCTTTAATGATCATGTTTCAAAGGTTTCCGTTGTGGGCGCAGGTATGATGAGTTCCCCCGGCGTTGCTGCAAAGATGTTTGAGTGTCTTTACAACGCGGGGATAAACATCAATATGATATCGACTTCGGAGATAAGGGTTACGGTTCTTATCGAAAGAACAGATACAGACAGAGCTCTGCAGGCGGCACATGACGCCTTCGGCCTGGAGGATTGATCAGTTCCAGTAATCCTGACTGTAATAGATGTTTTCATGACCGGGTGCTTCCGGCATTTCCTCTGTACCGGAGGGAGTGCTGAGGTCCCGGTTTTTTATATCGTCGTAGAAAAGAACCATGGCGGCTGATATGTTCGGGCTTACCCAGAGCATTGCCAGACCACAGGACATGAGTCCCAGAAGATAATAACCGAGATAGGTGAAGAGAAGCTTAAACAGGGAAAAACAGTTTCCCTTCATCATTTCAGCAGAGCCCTTTACCAGATCCCCGGCTCTCGATCCCGGGTCATCATAATAGAGGAAATAGGTCATGGACAGCCGGAGCGCCGTTATTACGACCCAGACAATGTAGAAGATCAAGGACAGCGCAAAAAGGACGCCGCTTGCGAAGATCAGGGTATTATTGCTTGAAAAGAAAGAGACCCCGATAAAGATCCCGCCGCAGACAAAAAAGACTATGACTCCCGGCAGGAGGTACAGCAGGATCCAGAAATATGTGCAGATCACAGTCAGGGGATTGTGCGTGATACAGAAGAAGATATTTGAGATATCAGCCTTTTCACCTCTTATCAGGTCAAAGCTTATCTTGTTTACCCCCGTGCTGAGCACGATCGAGACAAGGGATAAGAGTATGGTAACAGGGATGGAAACAATGGCACCTGCGACGGAACCTCTGCTCAAACCTGTCATCATTCCGCCTACGGCGCTTAATGGAGCGGAAAGGGTATTGATTATAACTATATATATGAGATAGGCGCCGATAACGACGCCGTAATTACCTGCAAGTGTTTCCCTCGCAGTTCTTCTGTATTCTTTACTGCTTCTCATTTTATTTATGCTTTATGCGCTAAGTGAAAGATTCATGCCTGCTAACAGGCCGTTATCCCTGGATTTCTGATTCTTCATATAGGGATTCTCTTCATTAGGATATTCTATCTTTGTATTGGTCTCACCGCCGGAAACAAAGGATCTTCCGCACTCGGGACAGATACCCATCTTGATACGGACAGAGGCCTGGAGCACCTTTCCGCCGTCCTCTGCTGCCTTCTTATAGGCGTTGGACACATGCTCTCCCTCGTGGGCCCGGACTGCGCTGGGAGCAGACTCGGGAGAAATATGGGCGGCAGACTTGAAGGATACCATCTCATCGGAACCGTCCTGATACTTTCTCTCCTTACAGGTCTGGCATTCGGCGGGAGAGGACTTATGGGCACCGATGACCTTGGTGGATTCACCGGGATTAAGTATGGGTTTCTTTACTTCCTCGGCACCGCCGACCTTGTCGACGGGTGCACCAAAGGAGCCGGCAAGAGGAGAATAGTCAGAAAAAGGATAGCCGTAAAATCCGGCGTCTATTCCGTTTATCATACATAACCTCCTTCCCCGGGGATACCGTAAACGTTCTGATAGATCTCATTAAAATTATCGTTGAACTCCTTAAGAAGATTCGGATCAGTCATAAGGAGATGAATGGCAGAACCCAGAACAAAACATAAGAGGATCATGCTCAGGGCACCCATGCAGATACCGATCTTTGACCTCATGCTCATCATATCTCCGGTCTTTGAAAGGAGACCGAGGACTATTGCGGTGGCACCGAAGACAAAGGGCGGGAATACGAAGATAAAACCGAGAGCCGCCACAACTCCAAGGATAAGAGATGCGGTGGCCAGATTGTTCTTATTGGGTTTTTCAATGTATTCTTCGTTCATTCCCTGATATCTTCCGATAAAATTCCAACAATAGTATAACGCAACAGGCGGCAGCTTTCAATTAAAATTGTATTAATTCAATGCATGCCCTGCTCGGCCCACCAGGTGTCCGGGGCCTTATCTTTTTCGGCGTTATTCGGAAGGCTCTTTCCGAATACCATGCCGATTATCGTCTTGTCTCCAAGCTCGATCTCCTGTATCACAAGATCGTGAAGAAGGGCGGCAGGGGATTCTCCGATGAAATTCGCCTTCATGGCCGCAGTCCGCACCCTGTCGGCAAGGTATTCCGAAATATAGCCTATATCAAAGGCGTTCATAAGACTGAATTTAACCATTTCGGTCTTGTGGGTGACCGGGTTTTCCAGCGGTTCTTCCACTACATTCTCGGTCAGATTCGGCTTAAAATCCGCGATGTAAAATTCCTTCCACTGATCGTATGATTCTTTGTATCCCATAGCTTTCCCCCTTTTATGTTATGCTGCTACGGCTGCCTGTTTCCGGGATATCTGCATATGCTGCTGTCAGTATCGTTTTCCGTGTCATTATCCTGAAAGCCGGACCACTTGCAGTACCAGCATTCTTTCATGCAGAATAAACGTCCCGGCACAGGCTCGAAATGTTCACAGCTATGCATTTCCTTTACTATGAGGAACCCGTCGTCTGTGTATGAAGGCATACGGGAGTCTCCTTTCCGGTGGTTTATTCAAAAGAATACTTCAAAAACAGTTCGCTTATACTTCTGTAAGAGCCTCTTGGGACGGGAAAATACTTTCCGTCCTCCATTTCTATCTCCGAGGAATTGATCTTCTTCATACGCTTGAGGTTGATGATCACCTTGTTATTAAGAAGATAGAAGGCGTCATCTCCGATGCCGTCCATTATCTCCTGCATAGTCCCCCTTACAAGATAAGATCTGTCGGGTGTGACAATGGACTTGTAATGGTCCTCGCTCAGAATGTAATAAATATCGGACAGTCTTACCTTTGTAAGGCCGTCTATATCCTTTACCGCATAATATCTTTCGTTTGATTCGTCAAAGACACGGTCAAGGGCCTCAAAGAACTCGTTCCGGTCCACGGGCTTCTCAAGATAGTGGGCGGCATTTACCCTGAAGGCGTCACGGTAGTGAACGGCAGAGGTGGTAAGGAAGATAATGGCAGCTTCGTCATTGTCTTTTCTGAGTTCGCCGGCGATATCGACACCGCTGCGGGAGTCGATGTAGATATCCAGAATGTAGATGTCGAAGTTTTTCTTTTCCCTGGCAGACAGCAGAGCTTCTGAGGAAGAATAAGGAAATACATCCGCTTCGAGTTCCGGGTGCAGTTCACGGTATTCCTCTATGAGCTTAAGTACGTCGTCAATGCATTTCTGCTCATCATCGCAGACTGCGATATTTTTCATTTATTCCCCTCTTTTCTGTTCCGACAGATTATCCAGCACCTTATACAGGAGCTCATAGAGACGCTTTGCATCCTCTTCGGGGATGCATACGCACCTGCCCATCTCTTCCGGTATGGACAGAGCCTTTTCCCTCAGGGCCATGCCGGTATCCGTTATGCTGACTATGAGATTCCGCTCATCGGTCCGGGAACGCTTTCTCTCTATGTAATTTTTGGACTCAAGCTTTTTAAGAAGGGGTGTAAGTGTGCCGGAATCAAGAAGGAGCTTCTCCCCCAGTTCCTTCACGTTGGTCTTTTTTTTGTCCCACAGGATCATCATGGTGATGTACTGGGTATAGGTAAGATCCAGCTCATTAAGCAGCGGGGTATATCTCCGCACGATCTCCTTTGCACAGGCATACAAAGGAAAACACAGCTGGTTTTCGATCTTCAGACAGTCGTACTTTTTATTGCTCATCAATTTTCCCCTTTTTGATATAAATCGTTATACTCACAAGCCTTGGGCATTTGATTGTTTGCAATTAAATTATGGCCCTGAAAACTACTTTTGTCAATTGACATTTATCGTCATTGTTGTAAACTGATAATACATATTTTAAGCATATGGAGGACAGATTATGGCTTGTTTTATCGTACCGGCAGCTGAGGCTGTTATAGTAACCGCAGTAGAAAAAGCAGTTGAAAAAAAGGAACTTTCCTTAAGCGGAAATTCAGAGAATACCGCTGAAAGCGGGCACAGCATTCCCTTAAGCAGAAAGCTTAAATGGTTAAAGGATATGCTTGTGGGAGGAGTGGTACTTCTTTTATTTGAACATATCTGGCATGGAGAGGTGGTGCCGTATTTCCCATTCCTTACAGCAATGAGCAATCCTTCGGATGCGGCGGAAATGTTCCGTGAGATGGCAACCGCCGGAGTATGCATGGCAGTCCTGGTAACGGTAGTATGGCTTATCATGTGCAGGGTTGCCGATGTGATAGCGAGCCGACAGGAAGGCGCTGCCGACAGAGGGGAGGCATAATGACCTTACTTCTTACGGTATTTGCTGCGGTTGCGGCCACGGTACTCTGGTATACAAGAAAAAATAACGATATGCAGTTCGGTACGCTCTGTTGCCTCTTTTGGGGGGCTTCACTCATGTGGCTCGTAGATGCCGTATTTGAGTATGCAGAACTTGGAATGGAATACTTTACTCCTGCGGGAGCAGATATGCTGAATGATTCTTTTCTGGGACTTTCTGTGATCGCTCTGGGACTTGTGATCTGGCTTGTAAAGCTCCTCATAACCGATCCCAGAGGGACGGTGAGACTGGCGGTAAAAGGCAGATAATATTTGACCCGAGGAGGAGCTGAATGGAGAATACTTCTTCCTCTGATCCCGGAAAGAAGGGACTCGACAGATACATAACCCCGTTAGGCATCTGGGCTATCTCCATAGGAACAGCCATAGGCTGGGGTTCTTTTGTGGTTACGGGGAATGCCTATCTTTCAAAGGCAGGTCCTCTGGGAAGTACACTGGGGCTTCTTATAGGAGCCCTGGTGATGTTTGTCGTCGCCAGAAACTATCACTACATGATGGCTGTCCATCCGGATGCAGGCGGAGCCTACACCTATACGAAGGCCGCCTTCGGTTTTGACTACGGCTTTCTTACCGCCTGGTTCCTGGCTCTTACCTACGTGGCTATCTTCTGGGCCAATGTCACATCCCTTCCGATATTCGCGGGATATCTGCTTGGGGATGTATTTCGCTTCGGTTTCCATTATTCCGTTTTCGGTTATCAGGTATATTTCGGGGAGATACTTCTCTCCATGACGGCCATAGTGCTGACGATGCTCTTCTGTACTGTTTCCAGGAGGACGAAGGTCGTTCTGGTGATCATCCTCTCCATTGCTTTTTCTCTGGGAATAACCGCCTGCTTTTTTATCGCATTATTCAGGCTCCGGGGAGATTTCAGCGTGATGCAGCCGGTCTTTGCGCCTGATTCGAGCATTGCATATCAGATAGCACGCATTGCATGCATATCGCCCTGGGCCTTTATCGGTTTTGAAAATGCATCCCATTTTACCGAGGAGATGGCCTATCCTCCCAAAAAGAATTTCAGGATACTATCCATTTCAATATTATCCGTAACCCTTTTATATCTCTTCGTATTCTTTATCTCGGTCTCGGCTTTTCCGCCGGAGTACGACAACTGGTTTTCGTATCTTAAGGATATGGGATCCGTCAGCGGGCTGAGAGGGCTTCCAGCAGTTTACGCGACCTTTGTCCATGCGGGTGTTCCGGGAGAAGCCATACTTATAGTAGTGCTCTTTGCCGTGGTGACCACAAGTCTTGTCTGTAATACCGTGGCTTTGAGCCGTCTTATCTACGGACTGTCAAGAGATAAGGTGCTGCCGGATAAATATTCGGAACTGAACAAAAAAAAGAATCCGGCCAGGGCTTTTTTCCTTATCGGCATTGCCTCCATTCTGATCCCCTTTATAGGACGTACTGCCGTGGGATGGATAATTGATGTTACAACACTGGGAGCCACCCTTGTCTATGGTTTTGTTTCCGGAGCCGCCCTTGTAAGTGCCTGGAAGGAAAGAAGGGTCCTGGAAACGGTCACGGGATTTCTGGGGGTTGTGGTCATGGTAGCCTTTGCGGCAATGCTCCTCATTCCGAATTTCCTTTCTTCGGGATCCATGGCGACGGAGTCCTATTTCCTTTTTGCCATATGGGCCATAATCGGAATGGTCTTCTTCAGGTGGATACTCTTTCATGATCATAAGAGCAGAAGGTTCGGGCGTACAGGTATAGTATGGGTGGTGCTCCTTATGCTGATCCTCATGAGCCTTCTGGAATGGGTAAAACAGCTTTCGGAAACCTATACCATGAGCGCCATGAACAGTATCATAGCCCATTTTGGCAGAGGCACCTCCGCCGTTACCAGAAATCTGGTGATGAGGGAAATGGATATGCTGAACCGGGTTAATAATCTGGGAACAGGTTTCACGCTTATACTCTTCACCTTTGCGGTATGGATAATCCTCAGCAACCAGTCGATCATGGTCAAGCGTGAAGCGGAGCATGAAAAAGAGCTTAATGAGGCCCGGGCGGCGGCCTTTACCGATCCCCTTACCGGAGTAAAGAGCAAGGCGGCTTACGCTGAAAAAGAGAGGTATTATGAAGAAAGGATAAGAGAAGGGGAAACGGAGGAGTTCGCCGTTGTGGTATGCGATATCAACGGACTTAAGCAGGTGAATGATTCCATGGGTCATAAGGCCGGAGACAAGCTGATACAGGAAGCCTGCAGCATGATCTGTGCTTTATTTAACCACAGTCCCGTATTCCGTGTGGGGGGAGATGAATTCGTGGTGCTGCTGACGGGTCAGGACTATGAAAGAAGAATGGAGATAATGGAAGACCTGAACCGCCGGGTGGAGTATAATAAGAAAAACTATCAGGTGGTGGTAGCTGCCGGGATCTCCGAATTTGTTCCGGAGGCGGACAGGAATTACCATGATGTATTTGAGCGCGCAGACGCTCTTATGTATGTTAGAAAAAATGAACTGAAAAGAGGAGAGTAACATGAAACCTTACAATGAAATGACAAAAGAGGAACTGGCGGCTGAGATAGAAGATCTCCGTACAGAGTACAGGAAGTACCAGGGCATGGAGCTGAAGCTGGATATGAGCAGGGGAAAGCCCTGTCTGGATCAGCTGGACCTTTCCATGGGAATGATGGACGCCCTTAATTCCCATGCGGATCTTTCCTGCGAGGACGGCACGGACTGCCGGAATTACGGTATCCTTGCCGGCATCCATGAGGCAAGGGTCCTCATCGGTGACATGATGGAAAACAATCCGGACAATATCCTGATATACGGGAACTCGTCCTTAAATGTGATGTACGACCAGATCTCCCGTTCATACACCCACGGTGTTATGGGAAATACTCCCTGGTGCAGACTGGACAAGGTTAAGTGGCTGTGCCCGGTTCCCGGATACGACAGGCACTTCAGCATCACCGAATATTTTGGGATAGAGATGATACCCGTGCCCATGACCTCTTCAGGTCCGGACATGGATATGGTGGAAAAACTGGTCTCCGAGGACAAGGCCATAAAGGGTATATGGTGCGTTCCCAAGTATTCAAATCCCCAGGGCTATTCCTACAGTGACGAGACTGTACGCCGCTTTGCCAGACTTAAGCCCGCCGCAAGGGATTTCCGTATCTATTGGGACAATGCATATGGCATACATCATCTCTATGATGACCATCAGGATTATCTCATCGAGATCCTTGCGGAATGTAAGAGGGCAGGTAATCCGGACCTTGTA
>CADBTX010000158.1 GCA_902797705.1 uncultured Lachnospiraceae bacterium
GGTAAGTGCCGTATTTATCGAACAGAACAGGAAGGCGTCGAAGATAATAGAGGAAAATCTTTCCTTTACCAGGCTTTCCGACAGGGGAACCGTAGTCACGGCCGATGTGATGATAGGTTTAAATCAGCTGGAAAAGAAGGGGGCCTTTGATATCATCCATATGGATCCTCCCTATGAAGCGGGACTTGAAAGAAATGTGCTTTCATACCTTAAGGATTCAAAGCTTGTTAAAGAAGATACCCTTATCATCCTGGAGGCCTCAAATAAAACCGACCTTTCCTATATCGTGGATTTGGGGTATATTATAGAGAAAGAAAAGATCTATAAACATAACCGACATTTATTCTTAAAGGTGAAAAAAAGTGAGTAAAGCTATATATCCCGGCTCATTTGACCCGGTGACCAAGGGTCATCTGGATATCATAAGACGGGCATCAAAGATGTTTGACAGCCTTACGGTGAGCGTTCTGAATAATTCGGAAAAGAGCCCGTTGTTTTCCGTTGATGAACGTGTTAATATGTTACGCGGGATTTGCCGGGACATACCAAATGTGGAGATCGATTCCTTCTCGGGACTTACGGCGGACTATGCGAAGAAGACCGGGACGGATGTGATAATACGTGGACTCCGGGCCATCACGGACTTTGAATACGAGCTCCAGATGGCGCAGACCAACAGGAAGATCCTGAAAACTCTGGACACGGTATTTCTTACCACCAGTCTGGAGTATGCATACCTTTCTTCCTCCATTGTCAGGGAAGTGGCTTCCTATGGCGGTGACATAAGTGAATTTGTCACGGAGGATGTGGCGAAAGAAGTTTATAAGAAACTGCGGGGAGAATCTAATGGTAAGTAAGATCGAGCAGATAATCGAAGAGATGGAAGAACTTATTGACGGCTGCAAGTACGCTACCTTTTCCAGCACAAAGATACTTGTGGACAAGGAGGAGATAGATGAGCTTCTTCATGAACTGAAGACCCATACTCCTGATGAGATCATGCGCTGTCAGAAGATCATCAGCAATAAGGAGGCCATAATCGAGGACGCCCACGCCAAGGCAGACGCCCTTATCAAGGGTGCTCAGGAATTTTCCGACCAGATGGTGAGCGAGCATGAGATCCTTCAGCAGGCCTATACCCAGGCTGGGGAGATCGTGAACCAGGCAAAGCTCCAGGCTCAGGAGATCATGGGCTCTGCATCGGTTCAGGCGGAGAATATACAGTCTTCTGCCATTCAGTATACGGATGATTCCCTGGCAAATATCCAGCAGATACTTATGGCTTCCATTCAGGAGACCCAGAATAACAATAATAATCTGATCAATTCCCTTTCACAGATTTTGAATGTGGTGAATGCAAACAGGGCCGAACTCCATCCCGACGAGGATGAGCTTGCCCGTAATGCCGCCATCGCTGAAAGGGCTGAAGCGGAAAGACTTATGGCTGAGGCCGCAAATCCCGAACTTGCCGGGCAGAGGCAGGATATGAACTACGGCGGAGAAGCTGTAAGCGCAGCTCCGGCGGCGGCGCCTGAAGCCGTACAGAGTACAGCGCGTCCCGAGACTCCCCCGGTGTCAGAGGCGGCTGCAGCTCCGGAGGCACCTGTTTCCGAGACTCCTTCCCCTGCCCGTAAGAGCGGCGGAAGGACCATAAAGGGAGGTATCTCCAAAGCTATTCTCGAAGCAAAGGAATAAAGGGGTAAGACATGGGTGTTTTATCGGATATTGAACCGAAAGAGGTATTTAAGTATTTTGAAGAGATAAGCCGGATCCCGAGAGGATCGCATAATACGGCCGCTGTCTCTTCTTATCTTTATAAGTTCGGCGTGGATAACGGTTTTGATTCCAGACAGGATGAACTCGGAAACGTGGTTATCCATGTTCCTGCCACGAAGGGCTATGAGGATAAAAAGGGAGTGATCCTTCAGGGCCATATGGATATGGTATGCGAGAAGGCCTCCGATTCAAAGCACGATTTTACGAAGGATCCTCTGGATCTCCGTGTTATGGATGATGAGATCTTCGCCGGAGGCACCACTCTGGGAGGAGATAACGGCATCGCGCTGGCCTTCGCCATGGCAGCGGCCATGGATAAGGATCTTAAGCATCCTCCTCTGGAACTCATCTTTACCGTGGATGAGGAAGTCGGTATGGAAGGGGCTGCAGGTCTCGATACCTCTGATATAAATGCCGGATATATGCTGAATCTGGACACTGAGGACGAGGGAGAATTCGTTGTAAGTTCCGCCGGCGGACTAAATGCGGTGATGTCTGTCCCTGTGAAATACAGAAAACTTTCAGGGGAAGAGTATAAGATCATCATAAGCGGCCTGAAGGGCGGTCATTCCGGTACGGAAATAGACGGTTACCACGCCAATGCCATAATCATCATGGGAAGGCTGCTCCATTTCTTAAGATCAAAGGGTGTTGATTTCAATATTTCAAATCTGGACGGCGGCCTTATGAATAATGCCATCCCCAGAGATGCTGAGTGCAGCCTTATCCTTACAGACGGTGACAGGGATTCCTTTGAAGGACTCATAAACGAATTTGAGAGCACCATCAAAAATGAATACCGGGCCAATGAGAATAATATCATGATCTACCCTGACTATAAGGGAAAAGCGGAAAGAGAAGTGCTCCGTAAAAAGCATGAGGAGAGAGTGATCTTCCTTATGAACACCGTTCCTGACGGAGTTCAGAGGATGAGCCAGGAGGAGGCCACCAGGGGACTTGTAGAGACCTCATTAAATAACGGCATTATGAGGCTCAGCGAAAAGGATTTTTATCTTAACGCCTCTGTGAGAAGTTCCATTTCTTCCGCAAAACAGGCGCTTTCCGATAAGCTCCGCTATCTCACGGAGACCATCGGAGGGACCTATGAGGCAAACGGGGATTATCCCGCCTGGGAATTCAATGATGATTCCTATCTCCTGAAAAAATGTATCGAGGTATTTAAGAAGCAGTACGGAAGAGAACCCAAGGTTGTGGGTATACACGCAGGCATCGAGTGCGGGCTTTTCTACGAAAAGATGCCGGGACTGGATATAATTTCCATAGGTCCCGATATGAAGGGTGTTCATACCCCTCAGGAAAAGCTCTATATCGGCTCAGTTAAAAGAACCTGGGAATTTCTGAAGGGAATACTGGAAGCTCTATAGAGTACAGTAAACGATAAAACTCTTTTAATTTTACCGGCAGGCATTGTCTGCCGGTTTTTTTATTTGCATACGCAAATTCCGCTTCTCATTGTATCCTGTCTTATGCTATACTATTACAACGATTCGGTTATCAGGAGTGGCCGTTTACAAGATCCGTCAGGAGTGAGGTTATGAAAAAGTCGTTTTTGTTATGTCTGCTGCTTGTTATGGCGGTTTTATCGGGGTGCAGCGGACTATTTGTGGGCTATGATGATCTTCCGGAGGACTCGGAGATCAAGGTGGAGGAAGTAAAAGAGATCATCCCTCCGGGTGCCATAGCCGGCAATATTTATCTGAATCTGTCAAGTATCACCCTTAATGATCCCGTGATCAATCTCCACGCCCTTACAAAGGAAGAGGCAAAGGCGAAGATAAAGGAGAAGTACGATTTCTCCTTATGTGTAAATAACGGCAACCCTTCTCTTCAGGAGTTTGAAGGGTATGCTCTTTCAGACAATGCTCTGGAGGGTAATCTGCGCTCCTATGACCCTGATACCGTTTCCGAGGATGTTATAAATGATGCGGATTCACTAGTGAAAGGGGAGAGCTTTGAGCTTCCGGATATCATAAATGACGAGGTGGACAAGCTTCTTTCAGAGATATATTCCGAGCATATGAAGGACGGTGCGGATTCGGAATTCAGCTACAATCTGGAGATCCCTTATAAGGAGTACTCGGAGTTTTACGCAAAGCTCCTCCATGATTCCTGGAGCTTTGATGCTGCGGTAAATGTCATCACAGGCTTTGACAAGGACAGTAATGAGTTCCTTTTTGGCGGAGGCCATGAGGGATATGAGGTTGACTTAGAAAAACTGACGGCGGATATAGAGGACAGATTTGACACCAGGGATTTTTCCACGGACATAGTGGCTGAGGGTGAGAGATTTTCCGTTTCCGGAGATGAATTAAAGGATCAGTATAAGGAGATCTCATCCTACGAGACCCATACCACCAATGTGGCTGTCAGGAATAAGAATGTTTCCCTTGCCGCGGATTCCATAAACGGAACCATTGTTAAGCCCGGAGAAGAATTCTCCTATAACGGCACCGTCGGAAAGAGAACAAAGGAAAAGGGCTATGGAGAAGCCGGAGCCTATCTTAACGGTGAAGTGGTACAGGAGATCGGAGGCGGAGTGTGCCAGGTCTCCACTACACTTTATAACGCAGTGTTCCGTGCGGGCTTAAAGAGCACAGAGAGGTCAAGCCATACCTTTGCCCCGAGCTATGTGACCCCGGGCCTCGACGCCACCGTATCCTGGGGAGGCCCTGATTACAAGTTTGTAAATAATTCACCCTATCCCATAGGGATAAAAGCCCATTATGAGAACCGGGCGGTGAAGGTGTCCATTTTCGGTATTCCCATTCTGCCCGAAGGCGAGGAATGGGATCTCATCGCAAATAAAACCGCAACCCTTGGGGTGCCTGCCCCGGTGTATATCTCATCCGGAAAGGCCGAGAACGGTTCCGCCGGAAGTATCTGGGAGGCCTATAAGGTGGTATATAAAAACGGGGAGGAGACAGAACGGGTTTTTGACCACAAGTCAAAATACGTGGGGCATACGCCCAGGATCTATGTGAATCCTGCGCCTATTATCCCCCCGGGAATGACACCGGAAGAGTATAACGCGGCATTGGCCGCGCTTGCGGCAAATCCTGTGGCTCCACAGAGCGAAGCAGCCCAGTGAAATTTAATCGCTTTTAGAACCGGGAGGATAACTATTCAGAACAGTCACTTGCGGAACCGCAAGTGACGTATGAAAACCAAGGCATTATGGTATTCGGCTCATCGTGCGAAGCACGATTTAATTAGCCGAATACGCAGTATCTATTCAGAATCCGAAGGGTTCTGAATAGATACCCGGGAGGTTCCATATGTCAAATAAGCTGACGCAGATAGGTAATAA
>CADBTX010000159.1 GCA_902797705.1 uncultured Lachnospiraceae bacterium
ACAGCAGTCGTTCCGGATCCTGTAGTATTATCGCGTACTATAGCTCCGCCGGTCCCTTTGAGTAATATAGGATCCGGATTGCCGTCCCCGCTCATAATAGCGGTCTTTGGCTGCACATCATCCTGTCCCTCCACAAAGGGAAGCTTCTGTATCATCACGAATCCGCCGTTAACCTCATCCAGCTCATTATCTTCAAGCTTCCTAACAGTCTTTTCTTCCATTTTTTATACCCTCTGGCAGGCAAGTGTGCTCCTCGGTGACGTGCCTGCGCGGCACCGATGGAAGTTTCCTTCTATATCCTTATACGAAGATTCCGCAGATTGTGGCAGCACTGATCTCAAAAAAATATTTAGTGCCCTGGTTTTCAGGCGGTACCTTTTAAGCGTCTCCCTCTTCTTCCTCTTCAGGAGCACTCTCTTCTTCTGCAGGTTCCTCCTGCTGTTCCTCCTGCTGCTCTTCCTCCGGTTCCTCTTCTTCCCCGGCTTCCTCTGAGAATTCTTCCTCCTGTTCAGCCTCCTCGTCTTCAGAGGGCTTCTTGGCGCTTTCAAGAGTTTCATCCGCTGTGCCGTATCCCGAATACTTTCCGGTCCAGTAGAGATAGAATACGTGGTGACCGATGATGGTTCCCTTAATGCCGGGAACTATGGTCCTGAAGAACAGACATTCTCCGATATTATTTTCACCGTTCATGGCCGCCCGGGCCGCCTTGTAACACTCGGCATTGGCTCCCTGGGACAGCACTATGGCAAATCGTCCGCTGGTAACAGGCTCAAACTGTCCGGACTGATAGATGACTCCGGTGATGGTATTGGGGAAGGCTCCGCTCATTACACGGTTCATTACAACGGCTCCCACCGCCACCTTACCGGCCCAGGGCTCTCCTCCTGCTTCGCACTGTATAAGCGCCGCCAGCATATCCTCTTCACCTGCGGAAACAGAGACCTCATTCAGGGATCGTTTGGCCATCTTCTGTGACAGTCTCGCCAGTTCTTCTTCCTTCTTCAGCTGATCTTTTAGAGCGCTTACCGTATTTCTTGCGGCGATAAGCTTTGCTTCATAGGCAAGGGCTTCCGCTTCGGCAACAGAGATCTCGCCTGCATAGGCGGTTATGGAATTCCTGGTGTTGTTCACCAGATCCTGAACCTTATCCTGCTCAGCTGCTGCATCCTCCCTGAGGCCATCCAGTTTTTCCTTATCCTCCTCAAGTCCGGCCTTTTTCTTCTTTATATCCTCAATGGTCTCCTTATATCTCTCCAGCATTTCCTGGTCATACTGATTGACCCTTGAGATATATTCCGCCCGGTTCAGAAAATCACTGAAATTGGTGGTCTGCATGAAGAGCTCCAGATAGCTCTTCTTTCCCCTCTCATACTGGGTGCGGATCCTGGCCTTGATATATTTGTACTGATCCTCCGCATTCTGCTCAGCTTCCTCCAGGGCAGTCTCCGTATCCTCTATTTCTCCTTCCTTTATCTTGATCTCTTCTTCGATATCGGAAAGTTTGTCGGATACATTTTCAAGCTTGTTGTTCAGATCCGAAAGATTGCTCTTTAATACACTCTGAGTGTCCTTTAAGTCTTCCAGCTTGTCAGAGGTCTCATCCAGCTTATCCTCTGTCTCTTCCTCGGTCTTTTTCGCCTCCTCCAGCTTCTCCGAAGTGGATTTTTCCGCATAGACCGAAAGCCCTCCCGGTAAGCCCACTGAAAAAGCAACGGAAAGGACCGTGATAAAGACCAGGGTTCTTTTTAACAACTCCTTTATCCGCAAATCAAGCTTCCTCTTCTATTTCTTTTACCCGGCGTACATGACGCTCACCGCCGGAAAAATCTTCCTTCAGGAAGGTATCTGTGATCGCAACGGCAAGTCCCGGCCCCACGATATTTGCCCCCAGGGCAAGGACATTGGCGTCATTATGAAGTCTTGTCATCTTTGCCATAAGCTCATTGGTACAGAGAGCAGCCCTTATGCCCTTTACTTTATTGGCGGCTATTGAGATACCTATACCGGTGGTGCAGATAACGATGCCTCTTTCCGCCTCTCCATCTGCCACCGCATGTGCCACTGCATGGCCGAATACGGGATAATCGCAGGATTCCTTTGAATCACAGCCCTTGTCTATGATCTCATATCCCTCTTCCAGTAAGTGGGCTTTTATATGCTCCTTCAGATCAAATCCGCCGTGATCACTGCCTATTGCTATCTTCATTTTTATGACGCTCCTTTCATCTTCTATACTTCTATGATCTTATGACCCGCTGCTCTGACGAGTCTGTTCATAATGGCCATCCCCGCTCCGGGAACATCAAATTCCTCAGAATAGATAAGGTCCGCATCCTTCCTGTCCATATCCCTCAGGACCGAAAACAGATTCTTCGCGATGGAAGGCGGATCCTTCCTTGAGCCGACAGATTCCACAATATCCGCCCTGTATCTGTCCTTCGTCTCTTCAGAGGAGAGAACCCCGGTCCTTAAACCCTTTTCTCCGTCAGAGGCGCATCTTTTGTTTATCTCGGAGATCACCTGCTCCGGATCTCCCTTTACTATATACAGCTCTCCTCTGGGGGCGTAGTGCTTATACTTCATTCCGGGAGCCTTCGGCCTGGCGTTTTCGTCCATCACTCCCTCTATGGATGGATCGATATCCACTTCCCCGATCTTCTCCCGCAGCATGTCGATACTTATGATCCCGGGTCTTAAGAGACAGGGAATATCTCCGGACATATCCACTATGGTGGACTCAAGGCCTATTCCCACTTCCCCTCCGTCTATTATAAGAGGGATCTTTCCCCTCATATCCTCAAGGACATGTTCCGCCGTGGTGCAGCTGGGTCTCCCGGAACTATTGGCGCTGGGGGCCGCTATATATCCTCCCGATGCCAGGATGAATTCCCGGGCGATATCATTTACAGGCATCCTGACAGCCACTGTATCCAGGCCGCCTGTCGTCTCCTTCGGAACAGCCCCGGATCTCCTGAAAACAAGGGTAAGGGGTCCGGGCCAGAAGGCATCTATAAGTATCTCCGCCTTTTCCGGGACGGAAGCGGTTATCTTTTTCAGGGCACTTTTCTCCGCAATATGCACGATAAGCGGATTGTCCGAGGGCCTTCCCTTTGCGGCGTATATCTTTGCGGAAGACTCGGGGTTAAGGGCGTCACCTGCCAGTCCATACACTGTTTCCGTGGGGATCCCCACCAGTTCACCGCTTTTTATAAGCTTTCCCGCTTCCTCCATCAAGGAGCGGTCCCGTTCCGGGTCCCCAAAAGCTTTTTTGACTTTTGTGTCCATTATTCAGCCGCCTCTTCCGCCGGCGCCTCGCCGCTGTCACCGCCTGAGGCCACATTCCCGAGAGCATAGGCCTCAATATCAGGCCACACCGAAGCATCCTCCAGTCCCAGCTTCCAGAAAGCCGCCCCTGCAAGACCGTAGCCATCCATGATGCTAAGCTTGGCATTCATGGAATCCCTGTCCTCCAGCCAGAGCCTCCAAAGGGCGCCGTCACTCTCGTATTCACCGTAATCACAGCCGGCTCCGTCATCCCAGGAGGGAGTGACTCCGTGGGATGAAAGCGTTTCCATGGCTTCTGTCATGGGAAGGGCTCTGGTGCTCTTTACCACTCCGTTATCCGTCTCCCATATCCTGGAGTAAAAAGGAAGTCCGTTGATGATCTTTGAGGCATCCACCTCCACCAGCGTCTTTTCAATACCGCTCTCCACATAATTCAGACTGGCAACGGGCCCGGCCTCTGTAGAAGCTGCGTTATATTCATCATATCCCATGATGACCACATAATCCGAAACCCTGCCCTGCACATCCCTGTAATAGTGCATGGAATGGGCTTCCGGAACATAGTTATCGACAGACAGTATAAGTCCGGCTTCATGACCGGCCACCGACAATTCCTTAATGAACTGGGCAAAATCCACGCCGGTCTCCCCCGCCAGATTTTCCAGATCCACATTGATACCGTCAGCACCACAGGCTGTTACAGAGGAGACCAGATTTTCCACCAGTTTCTGTCTGCTGCCGCTGTCCGAAAGGACCGCCTCCGTTCCGTCCACCACGTCGAAATCGAGGCAGTTAAAGTTGTCTACCACGGCCCAGACCTGCTTTCCCGCGTCATGGGCGGCCTTTACATATTCCTGTGAGGAAAGATCCGTGATATTGCCCTCATTATCCTTTAAGGAATACCAGGTGGGGGATAGGACGTTCAATGCACTGCCTTTAGCGATAACGTCATATACACCCTGGTTTGCATCCTGATTCGTGACCTGATGCCAGCCCAGCACCACCTTCTGATTAAAGGAGGTAGTGGGGAATTTCATCTCCGGCACATTTCCAGGAGCAGAGTCAGTAACGTCACTGTAACCGTCCAGCTCCTTATTCAGAACATATCCGGGAATCCCCTTCTCAGTCTGAACAGAGGTCCACTCATTCCCGGCGTCCAGGATCCTGACCTTATCATCCTTTTCAAGAGTTGCCAGAATATCGCTGTTCTTATTCATTCCGGAGTGTACCCCGGTCTTCTTTACGGCCAGAGCCTCGGAGTGCTTCCCCCAGGAATTCCTTATATATATATACGGAGCACTTTCATCAATGTACTCCTTATATTCAATATCAGTAAATTTTTTCAGGATATCCGAAGAAAGGCAGAGGGTGCCGCTTATCTTCGTGATCCCGTCGTTCCCGCCGAAGCTTTCCGTTCCCTCCGGCGTGGTATAGAGCACGACGTCTTCCTTTTCATCATAATAGTACCAGTTATTCAGGTTTTCCCTTACGTAGTCATAGGGAATATAAACCGTCCCCCCCTGAATAAAGGCCTTTGTCTCCGTTTCAACAGTGTCATTCAGGATTATCCCGGCCTCATCGCTCATAAGACCTCCGAAGAGGGCTGCGATGTCGGCGTTGACCCTGTAATCCTTTTCCGCAACAGAGCTCCGGATCCTGCCTGCAATGATGATGATAAGGAGTATCACCGCGGCTGCGGCTAAAGGCACCAGCACCGAGGAAGCCTGAAGGCCGCCTCTCCTCCGTTTTCTGCCGCCGGCTCTCTTTTTTCTTTCAACCCGTTTTTTAACGGTTTCAATATTCTCTATCTCAAGATCGTCAAAATCTTTATCGTTCAGTCTCATAGATGGTATTATAGCACAGATCATTGATTTTCATCAGAAAATCGATGATCGTAGTGGAACCCCTGACCCGTTTCTGAATAATACAGCCCTCCATGCTTCCGTCTTCTTAGCATTTGGGGCGCCATCAGGACTTAAAAAGCGCACGGAGGGCTGAGTCAAGGAGTTATGATCCTGCCGTATCAGGGCTTCAGCTCATCATCACATTCACCCTGTCGAATCTTATCTCGGATAATTCGCCGAGATCGTCATCTACATAGTCAGCCATATAGCTGCCCCCGCCTTCCATCACTGTCTGAACCGCCTGTTCGGGAGATGAAGGTTTATCCTGCACATACAGTTTTATCCCGTTACTGGCATAATAACTCAGCTCAGAAAGAAGATGGAGCTTACTGCTTAATTCTTCACATGTGTCATTCATTTTCTACCCCTTTTTTTCGGTGCCGGAGCATGCAAAAAGGAATGTCTGTGATATATCCCGTCCCTGCTTTACTCCGGTATACCCTCATATTCAGGCCGTCCGACCGGATGCTGTTCGCCTGCAGTTCGTATCTCAGAAAATAAAGATATTTTTCATTACTTATGTTTCTTCATGGAAATGCCGATATAAAAAATACAGAAAGAGCTTTCGTCATTCGTTCATGTTGGAAATTTCTCCGGAAACCGGAATGAAATGAATACGAACTACGGCTGTGCTGACCCCCTCTCCGCATCTTTGTCAAAGATTTGTCAGCCGACCCGTGAAGAAGATTATACATCAAAAAATTTAAATAGCAAGGGATTTATTAAAAAATTATTATTTTTTATCCCTCCCGGAACTTTATGCTTGACTATATACGTATAATAGTATAAAACTATCTGATTAGAATCTAGAGAAGGGTAGGTGCGTCATATGAAGATTGAAAAAGTAAACGACAAGACTATTCGATGCACACTTACGAAAAGCGATCTTACGGAAAGAAAGATAAAGCTCAGCGAGCTGGCCTATGGTACAGAGAAGGCCAGGGGCTTTTTTAAGGATATGATACAGCAGGCGAGTTATCAGTTCGGCTTCGAAGCCGAGGATATCCCTCTTATGATCGAAGCCATCCCTCTTTCAGGGGAGGCCATCGTTCTGGTGATCACCAAGGTGGAGGATCCCGAAGAGCTTGATACCCGCTTCTCCCGCTTTGCCCCGGATCTTAAGGATGACGGGGAACTTTCCGGTGAAAGCGATGTCTCCGGCGTTTCCAGCTACGGAGCCGATGATGTCATCGATCTTGTGAAAAAGCTGCATGATACCATACAGAACGCAAATAAGGCCATAAAGGGAGACCAGCATCTTCTGCAGGATATCTCCACTACAGGCCAGAAGCTTGGACAGAATATCTCCGGCCCCGCCTCCGATAACAAAAATATCCAGATCACGGTGCCTGTTGATATAATAAAGCTTTATTCCTTCAGGAGTATGGATACGCTTATCAAGCTCGCCCATATTCTGGACGGTCTTTACGACGGGCAGAACACCCTTTACAAGGATGATACCGAGGGTATCTACTATCTGATAATAAGAAAAACCTCCCTTCCACCGGAGGCTTTCAACAAAGTCTGCAATATCATCACCGAGTATGCCACAGTGGAGAGTTATACTCCTTCCGTTCAGGCATATTTTGACGAGCACGTCAGCCCGATGATAGAAAATAATGCCCTGCAGATCCTTTCAAAGATCTGAAGGATCTGCAGGTATCTATTTAAGCCTCATTCAATTTCTGAACAAGTTCATCAGCGTCCACGCCATGGACCATTGCAGCCTGCTCTATAGTCTCTCCTACAGAAGAAGGGCAGCCTATGCAGTGCATTCCTATTTCCATCAGCACGGGAACCGCATCCGGCTTTATCTGCAGAATATCTCCGATGGTCGTCTCTTTCGTTATTGAATCCATTTTTCTTTCCTCCTTATCTCATCAAGGTACTCTTTACCTTTTCGTACCTGACCTTTAGTTCCTTAAACATGGACAGCATTTCCTCTGCCCTGGATTTTGCAACAGTCATTATATTATCATAATCATTGATAAAGGTCATCACCACTTCCCGGTCATATTTATTCCGGTTCATCTCATCCTGAAGGATCCTGATGACAGCCTCCTTGTTCTTTGCGGGGTGATAGGCTCTTTCACAGGTAAGGGCTGTGACGGTATCCGCCACCTGCAGTATCTTCTGGCCCTTTGACATCTGGTCCACGGTCCAGCCATAGGGATACCCGCTGCCGTCCAGTCTTTCATGATGCCCCAGAGCGATCTTCAGGATACTGTCGCTGACCCTGTCCTTAAGCACGTTTTCCACTGCCTTCACATGGGAGCGTACCTTTTCCATCTCTTCGTTCGTAAGCTTTCTGGGAGCGTTGATAATATCCTCAGGTACAGTAAGCATTCCCATGTCATGGAGAGCGCTTCCGATAAAGAGTTCCTTCATCTCGTCCTCACCGAAGCCCTCCACACGGCCTGCGATCTCCGTTGCCACCATGGTACTGGTCATCGTGTTTATGACGTTATACTCGTCGTTAAATCCCGAGATATAGATCAGCATCCGGATATAGATCTGTTTTTCCTTCTCGGAAAAGAGCAGGCCCTTCCACAGGGAGTTCAGCTCCTCTCTGTAGGAATTATCCTTGAATTTTTCCTCTATCTCATTTTTCTTTAAGGCGCTTTCCAGAAGGTCTATGTTCCTTGCGGAGAACTTCTTTCCCTCATAGGCCCTCAGATTCTGTATACCGAACCTGTCTCCCAGGGAATTATGGAAAAGATCATATCTTCCCGCCAGATGAATGAACTCCGAGATCTCCTTCCCCTCGAACTCCACATCCTTGAGCTGGAGAACGTCAATATGACTGTACATCAGTATCTTTGAACGCTCTTCAATGGGAGAGGTGTATTTCATAAAGAGATAGCCGTATATGGAGTGCTTCATGGGATGGGCCACATCGAAATCCAGCACATCCTTCCCGCTCTCCACCTTAAACGCGCCTATGTCGTGGAGCGCCGCGATAAATGCATATTCCGCCAGCTCATATTCCTCGTAGCCCCCCTTATATTCCATCATCCGCCAGATAAGGTAGGCAACTCTTTCACCATGGTCGATAAGACGCTTGTCTATGAGCCTCAACGCCTCTAAAATGATCCTGCAAATGTCGTTACTTGTTATACCTTCGTTCATAACAGCCTCTCAAAAGCGATGGTGACCTTGAAAAGATCTCCATCCAGATCCACCCTGAATTCTCCGTTCTGTAACTCCGTCAGACTCTCCGCTATGGAAAGTCCAAGCCCCGACCCCTCAGTAGACCGGCTTACATCCCCACGTATAAACCGCTCCGTCAATTCGGAGGCATCTATGTTCAATGCCTGCCTCGAAATATTTTTCAGAGTAAATTCCACCCTGTGCTCATCCGCCTTCAGATCCGCATAGACTCTGGTGTCCGGCATGGCGTACTTTGCCACGTTTCCGTATACATTGTCCAGCACCCGGAAAAGCCTCCTGCCGTCAGCGTAGACATACACCGGTTCCTCCGGCAGGGCCGTGACCAGCGTCAGGTTTGCGGCCTCAAATTTCTCTGCGATCTCGCCCTCCATCTGGCTTATCATCATCCCCATGTCCAGCTTCACCGGCTCTATGGAGATGTTTCCCGAGGTGATCTTTGAAGCCTCCACCAGATCCTCCGTCAGGGTCTTTAAGCGCATGGACTTCTGATCCAGTATATCTATGTATTCCCTGGCCTTCTCATCCTCTATATCACGGCGTTTAAGAAGATCCACGTAATTTATGATGGATGTCAGCGGCGTTTTAATGTCATGGGACACATTGGTGATAAGATCCGCCTTCAGCTTCTCCGTCTTAATGGAGGACTTGATGGCGCTGGAAAGCCCTTCCCTCATGGAATTTATGGCTTTTCCAAGTTCCCTGTTATCTCCGTTCAGTCCCGAAAGCTCTATTTCCTCAGGGGCGTGATCTTCTCCGGAGCCCTGCACAGCCTTCAGGATCCGCCTCCTCTGGAAAACGGAATTCAGAAGGAAGATAAAGATCACTGTGTCCACAAGGGTCAAAAGAATGTAATACCTGTTGTCCTCATTCTCCATTCCCATGTAGAAGAGGAGAAGATTCAGCACCAGCGTCACTACGAAGACCAGCACTGTCCTTATGACCACAAAGATCCCGGAGGGCAGCCCGGCCATTCCGGAGGATATATACTCGCACTTCTGAAGCAGATAGTTCGTAAGGCTGTCCCTGTATAGGGTTCCGGCTTTCACCCTCCTCACCAGACTGAAATAAGCGGTAAGGAATACCAGGTTCAGGATGGCGGAGCCTCCTCCTGCCACGCAGAGAGCCTCTATTCTCACGGCTCTCACCTCATAGGCCTTTTCCGCCACATAGAGTATCCCTCTCATTCCCACAGCCACAAATGCAAGGCCCGCGAACTCCACCCAGATGCGGTCAAAGCTCACTATGCTGCTCCTTGCGGAAATCGTCAGAGCTGCCAGACAGAGGAAAGCGCCGATCAGAAATATCACAGCTCCCAGTGTAGCCGCCTGTATCACAGGCCGGTAACGATAGTACTCATCCCTTGCGGCGCTTATGGAATCCACCACGGGATAGCCGGTATCTATGGCGAATTCCAGGTAGTAATTCCCGTCAAAGTAATCCCTGTATTCCGTCATCATATTGAAGAGGTATGCATCGGAAACATGCATATTACTCTCATATTCCAGATTTTTGGAATCAAGGATCAGATACTGTCCGTATGTCTTTATCGTATCGTCTTCCTGAAAGGCTCCGGTGTCGATATTTGAATATATATTGGAATTGGCGTAATCCGACAGGAAAAACCTTACGTTCGTATTGTCGTTCCTGAGTTCCATTCCCAGTTCTTTATAATCCTGGTAGTCTTCCTTTATCTTCGGCAGCGCCTGTTCAAGAAGCTTTAACAGATCCTCGTCGCTGTACTTATCGTTTGAATAGTCGAAGAGGGATCTGCCGTGAGCCGGAGGGTATTCCTCTTCAAGCTCGATGCTTACGCCATCATCCTCTCCCAGTTCGCCTTCCTCGTATACCGCCGGCATTTCGGTGTCAGCCGCGGCCGCGTCCCTGTCCTCCACATATTTGTACTTCAGACCCTTACGGCTCCAGTGGATAAGGTCGGACAGCTTGTACCCCACGCTTCTGGTCTGCTGCCCGGACATTTTTCCGTCCTCCACATACTCAGCCAGATCCACGATCTTTCTGCCGTAAAAGTCTCCGTCTCTTTCAAAATTGCTCTTTAAGCCGGAGCTCTGGACGATCTCCTCTATCCTCTCCTCCGTCATGGTCCGGAAAAGATCCGATTTCTCAAATACGGGAGTCCGGTGAAGGATACTGTAATTGTTGTCTATCCTGGTAACTGATACTGCCGTGGTCGTAAGGCACAGCGCTGCCAGTATGACCAGCACCTCTTCGACAAGTACCAGTATCGCCTTTCTTCCGTTCTCAGAGATGGTTTCCTTCACTGTTTCTCAACCTTATATCCTACGCCCCAGACTACCTTCAGGTATTTCGGCTCCTTGGGGTTTATCTCTATCTTTTCCCTGATGTGCCTGATATGCACCGCCACGGTATTGTCCGCGCCGATGGCATCCTCATTCCAGATGCTCTCATATATCTGGTTTATGGAGAAGACCTTTCCCGCATTCCGTACCAGGAGCAGCAGGATGTTATACTCTATGGGGGTTAATTTTACCCCTTCCCCGTCCACCGTCACTGTCTTATCCGCGTCATTTATCACCAGACCTCCAACGGAGTAGATATCGGAATTGTCCTCCTCCGCCAGGGTCCCGAGCTTGGTATAGCGCCTGAGCTGGCTCTTTACCCTTGCCACCAGTTCCAGGGGATTGAAGGGCTTCGGCAGGTAATCATCCGCTCCCACGTTGAGCCCCAGTATCTTATCAGTGTCCTCGGTCTTCGCCGAAAGCATGATGACCGGGATGGAGCTGGTCTTTCGGAGCTCCAGCACCGCATGTATGCCGTCCAGCCTTGGCATCATCACGTCGATTATCAGAAGCTGTATCTCATTATTTTTTATTATGTCCAGCGCCTGGATCCCGTCGTAGGCCTTGAAGACATCATAGCCCTCCTGGGTCAGGTAGATCTCCACCGCTTCGACTATTTCCCTGTCATCATCACAAACCAGTATATTCAAGCTTCCCTCCTGATATCACCCGATGTTTATCTTCATGGGTGTATATATTATCCCGTCTGTCTCCTTAGCTTCTCCCGTATCGGAAAAGCCGTACTTCCTGTAAAAATCAACCGCATAGGGGGCGGCGTTCACCGTCATGCTGTCCCTGCCCTCATACTCATTGCAGAACAGACGGACATAGTTCAAAAGCGCCGTTCCCACGCCCCGTTTCTGATAATCACTGCTCACAAATAAAAGAGATATGTGGTTCTCGTTTCTTACGGAGGCCACACCTTCTATCCTGTCATTTTCATAGAAGGCAAAGATCCTGTACTGCCGGTTCAGAAACATTTTATAGAGCTGCTCATCCACCAGAAAGTCCCTGAAATTATCTATCCCCTCCATACTGTAGTCCGGAGCATTGAACTTCAGAAAAACCTTCCACACCGTCTCCATGGCGTCGGCATACTCGGATTCCTCTATTTCCTTTATCAATCCCATTTATTTCTTAAAAAGACCCCCCAAAAAGTTCCCCACCTTTTTCGTCACTCCCGCGAAGAAGGATTTGACCCCGGCTTCGGCGATCTTCCACTTGTTCTTCTCAATGACTCCCGCAACGTCATCCTCCGAGAGCTTCGACAGATCGCCGCCCATGGACTTGTAGATCTCTCCGGCCTGGTCAAGAAGGGTATCATAGTCAAGCCCCAGGGCCTTTATCTTCACCATTACATCAACTATCTTCTTTATCTGCTCCTCCGTGAGGGAGATGCCGGTGCCCTTTTCGGCGTTGTAGTCATCAATGGCCTTCCTGACAGCCTTTTCTATGTCTTCCTTGCTGTCAAGCTTGCTCTGGGCAATCTCTGCCTTGACGAAGGCTATCATAGCCTCCACATCTTCGCTGTCTGCACTGCTTAGGGCGCTTTCCAGCTCTCCTGTGGTCACGAGCTCGTCCAAAGAAGTATCAAGGGCTTTTTCATCCACCTTCGAATCCGTCATTTCGGCATAGGCCTTGAGAGCTCCTATAAGGGCCGAAGTCCCGGATATGCTGGAGGGTGCGGCGACTATGATATCCGCATCCGTAACACCTGCGGTAGCCAGGGCATTAATATACATTCCCTCGGTGCAGTAATTGATATTCTTAGTCTCCACCTTTATGCCGTGTCCCGCTGCCGCCGGCTTCACGAGGACAGAAGACAGAGCCTTTGTTCCGATAACTGAGGGCGAGATGTAATTGTCCAGATACTGGTGTTCCTCGACATTGGTGACCCGGACTATATTGAAGCCGGAGATATCGCTGCCTGCGAGCCCCATGAGAGACAGCACCGTGGCAAGCTGCTGATCCGTAAGGTCGGCGCCAAGGGCCAGAAAAGGCTTTGACATATCCTTTTTCTTTCCGGCTTTTTCGTTTTCCTTAACCTCGTTATCCCAGGTGATCTCAGTTACGTTTCCCGTGGCCCCATAGGCCGTATCTGCAAGTACCATCACTGCGATCAGCAGGGTACATATTATTTTCTTCATTGCATGTGATCCTTCATAAATTTCATTACATCAAAGAAGACCTGATATCTGTCGGTCTCATGGTAAAGCTCGTGCCTGTCTCCGGGGTAGATCTTATACTCCACATCCTTAAAGCCCAGTGCCCTGTATTTTTCCGCAAGGGCCTTCGGACATGCCCCGTTATTTCCCACGGGGTCCTGTTCACCGGACATGAAGCAGACGGGCAGTGTGCGGGGGATCTTCTCCATCCTTTTCCTGTCCTGCATCCTGAGGATAAGATCACAAAGGCAGTTATAGCCGTTCAGAGTGAATTCCCGGCCCATAAGATCATCCTTCAGAGTCTCCTCCCTGACCTCCTGCCTGCTGCAGGTCCACCCCCCGGGACCATCCTGGGGAAATACCTTTGCAAACTGACCCACGGCGACCCGGGTACAGAAGCCGTCCCTCTTATGCCAGCCTCCGAAAAGAGAGCTGAACCTGAGATATATCTTCTGGATACGGGTGATCATATCATTGAAGCTTCCGGTGCCCATGATCACCACTCCGCGGATGCCGCTTCCGTACATTTCTATGTAATTCCTTGCTATAAAGGACCCCATGCTGTGGCCCAGCAGGAATACCGGCTTGTCCGGATATTCGGCCTGCACCATCTTTTTCAGCCTGTGTACATCCCGGACAACAATGGTCGCCCCGTCATTTTCGGCAAAGTAGCCGAATTCACCCTGATAATCCCTGGCGGTGTGGCCGTGTCCCAGATGATCCGGTCCCGCCACCACAAAGCCTTCATGGGCAAGAAATTCGCTCATTTCCCTGAAGCGCCCGAAATATTCATTCATTCCGTGGGCAACTATCAGTATACCCTTTACATCTTTTTCAGGCACATACTTTTCGGCATATATTGTTGTCTCCTCATCCCTTGACAGGTAGGTGACGATTTCAGGCTTCATTTATGAGATCTCCGCCCCCGGTGCTATATTGTCATCTGTTGTCATAAGGGCCAGGTTTCCGTCCTTATCCTCAGCACATAACAGCATTCCCTGCGATTCGAATCCCGCCATCTTTCTGGGGGGCAGGTTCGTTATGGCCATAACCTTCTTACCGATGAGCTTTTCCGGCTCGGGATAGTACTTCTTTATGCCGGATAAGATCTGCCTTTCCTCCGCCCCTATCCGGACCTTGAATTTTAAGAGTTTTTCGGACTTGGGAACGGCCTCGGCCTCTATGATCTCTCCCACCCGGAATTCATTCTTCACAAAGTCATCGAAAACGATGTTTTCCTTATTCTGGGCCTTGTCAAAATCAAATTCTTCCTGAACGGGAGCCTTCTTCTCTTTCTTTTCCTCCTTCTTTGAGGGATAGAGCTCTTCCACAGCCTTTGCGATATCCTCGGCCTTTACTCTCTGGAAAAGTGTCTCCGGATCCTCCGTGACCCTGGTTCCGCTTTCGAATCTTCCTGCCTTATCAAGATCGTCCATCTCCGGAAGAGCGGTGTTCAGCTGCTTTAGTATCTTTTCCGCGGTTTCCGGCATGAAGGGATAGAGCAGGGCGGCACCTGTAACGATGGAATCCGCCAGATTATAGAGCACCGTGCAAAGACGCCCGGTCTTTGCCTCGTCCTTGCCGAGAACCCAGGGCTCTGTCTCGTCTATGTACTTATTGCAGCGCTTGAAAAGATTGAAAATATGGGTAAGGGCATCCGCTACCCTTAAGCCTTCCATATCCTTCTCCACCTGATCACGGGTTCCAAGGACCACCTTCTTTAGATCCTGATCTACAGCGTCTGCTTCGCCCCTGTCCTCTATAACACCGCCGATATACTGGTTGCTCATGGAGATGGTGCGCTTTACCAGATTTCCCAGAGTATTTGCCAGATCGGAATTGAACCTCTCCACCATGAGATCCCAGGAGATAACGCCGTCCGTTTCAAAGGGCATCTCGTGGAGCACGAAATAACGCACGGCATCCACGCCGAAGATCTTTGCCAGGTCGTCGGCATAGATCACATTACCCTTGGATTTGCTCATTTTTCCGTCTTCCTGCAGCAGCCAGGGATGTCCGAAAACCTGCTTCGGAAGAGGCTCTCCCATGGCCATCAGGAAAATAGGCCAGTAGATCGTATGGAAACGGATGATGTCCTTCCCGATAAGATGCAGATCCGCAGGCCAGTACTTCTTATACATGTCACTGTGGTTTCCGTCGGCGTCATAGCCGATCCCTGTGGCGTAATTTGCAAGGGCGTCAAGCCATACATAGACCACGTGCTTGGGATCAAAGTCCACCGGGATACCCCATTTGAAGCTGGTCCTTGATACACAGAGATCCTGCAGTCCCGGCTTCAGGAAATTATTCATCATCTCATTCTTTCTCTGAGCGGGCTGTATAAACTCGGGATGGCTCTCGATATGCTCAATGAGCCTGTCCGCGTATTTGCTCATTCTGAAGAAGTACGCTTCCTCATTGGCGGGATGCACCGGTCTGCCGCAGTCAGGACACTTTCCGTCCACAAGCTGTCCCTTTGTCCAGAAGGATTCACAGGGGGTGCAGTACAATCCTTCGTATTCACCCTTGTAAATATCACCCTGATCGTAGAGCTTCTTAAATATCTTCTGCACCTGGGTCTCATGATCCTTGTCCGTTGTTCGGATAAAGCGGTCATAGTCCGTGTTCATAAGGTCCCAGATACGCTTTATTTCAGCAGCCACCTTATCCACGTACTCCTTGGGGGTGACGCCGGCCTCTTTCGCCTTGTCCTCTATCTTCTGTCCGTGCTCGTCCGTTCCCGTCTGGAAGCGCACGTCATATCCCTGTCTCTTCTTGAAACGCGCAATGGAATCCGCAAGGATTATCTCATAGGTATTGCCGATATGAGGCTTTCCGGATGCGTAGGTTATAGCGGTCGTGATGTAATATGGTTTTCCTTTTGCTGACATAATGCTCCTCTTTATACAATAATGGTTATAATCTGCTTAAGTTTACCACTTTTCGCTCTAAAAGACAAAGAACTTAAAGCAAATATCCCAATGGCAAAGCAGACGGATTTTTTGTATAATGTCTCTGGATTTCTGCAAAAGATCCATGGATGATATAAAGAAACAACTGAAAGGAACAGATCGGATAATGTCAGAAACAAAGCGGTTTGCCGTACTTATAGACAGCGAGAACGTATCTCAGAAATATATCGGGCTTATAATGGACGAAGCCAGCAACTACGGAGACATCACAATAAAGAGAGCCTACGGGGACTGGACACAGCCTTCCAGCGCCTCCTGGAAAAAGATCCTGCTGGAGAATTCCATAATTCCCATGCAGCAGTTCAATAACACCTTCGGAAAGAATTCTTCGGATTCCGCCCTGATAATAGACGCCATGAAGAT
>CADBTX010000160.1 GCA_902797705.1 uncultured Lachnospiraceae bacterium
ACCGTTTTCATACCTCCTGCGATATGTGAAAGGAGAAAATGTATGATGCAAACGGTGAAAAATTATAACGAACTTGGATTCACGGATGATTTCATGTTCGGGAAGGTCATGCAGGACACAGAGCTTTGCCATGATGTGCTGGAATGTCTGCTGCAAAGACCGGTCGGGGAACTATCTGACGTGGTATCCCAGAGGGAGTTCAGATACACCTCTGATGGAAAGCCCATAAGGGTTGATATCTACACAAGGGATACAAAAAATATTTACGATACGGAAATGCAGAACCTGGGGCATAAAAAGCCGGAAGACTTAGCGCTTCCCAGACGCAGCAGGTTTTACCAGTCATCAATAGACGCAGATCATTTAGATAAGACACATTCGTATAAAAGCCTTCCGGATAGCAATGTCCTGTTTATCTGCACATTTGATCCATTTGGAAAGGGGCTGCCCCGCTATACCTTCCGGGAGATATGTGAAGAGGATAAGCGGGTACGCCTTAATGATGGGACTACGAAGATTTTTTACAACTGCACGTATAAAGGCGGCGATCTTCCGGAAGACTTAAGGGAATTGTATGAATATGTGGATGCCGGTAAGATCAATAATGATCTGACCACGAGGATTGATATGGCGGTCCGTCGGGCCAGGTCAAATGAAGAATGGAGGTCATCGTATATGAAGGAAATGGTTCTTTTTATGGATGCAAGAGAAGAAGGCCGCGCGGAAGGCCGTGAGGAAGGCCGGGTGGAAGGCCGTGAGGAAGGCCGTGAGGAAGAGCGAGCCAACACCGAGCGTGAAAGAAAAAGGGCAGATACTGCAGAAAATCGAGCCTCTATAGCCGAAGCCCGGGTGAAGGAGCTGGAGGCGCTGCTAAAAAAATAAAATCATTTAGACCGGCTGATCTTAAGGGAGAGGCCGGTCTATTGTACTACACCTTATTTCTTAAATTCCTGCTTATTAATCCCCAATACCTAAATTAGCAGGAGAAAGTGATAAGCCGTTTTCATACCTCCTGCGATATGCGACAGGAGAAGGTTGGAGCCCGCCATAAAAAACATCATTGCTAAATCCTGAAAAAGTATTTAAAATCAGATGTGATGATCTTCCGCCGGCAAGGCGGAAAAATATAAAAGGAGGCAAACGTGAGCGAATATTTTAAGAATGTACCCGTTGTTAAGTACGAAGGACCCAAGAGCACAAATCCCTTCTCCTTCAAATTCTATGACCCCGACCGTGTGGTTGCAGGAAAAACCATGCGTGAACAGCTGAAGTTCGGTATGGCATGGTGGCACACCCTCTGCGCCAACGGACAGGACATGTTCGGAGCCCCCACAATGGACAAATCCTTTGGAAACAAGGAATCCATGGATCTGGCAAAGGCAAAGGTGGATGCGGGCTTTGAATTCATGGAAAAGCTCGGCATCGACTACTACTGCTTCCACGACAGGGATCTGGCTCCCGAGGGAAGGAATATCGACGAGAGCACCGAAAATCTCAATACTATCGTTGATATCTTAAAGGAGAAGCAGAAGACAAGCGGAAAGAAGCTTCTTTGGGGAACCGCCAACCTCTTCAACAATCCCCGTTACATGCATGGTGCCGGCACCGCTCCTAATGCGGATGTATTCGCCTATGCAGCAGCCCAGCTGAAGGCAGCCCTTGAAGCCACCAAGGCTCTTGACGGTGCAGGCTACACCTGCTGGGGCGGACGCGAAGGCTACGAGACCCTTCTGAACACCGATATGGGTCTGGAGCTTGACAATATCGCAAGACTCTTTAAGATGCTTACAGCCCATGCCGATAAGATCGGATTCACAGGTCCCTTCTACATCGAGCCCAAACCCAAGGAGCCCACAAAGCATCAGTATGACTTCGATGCAGCGACCTGCGTGAACTTCCTCAGGAACTACGGCCTTATGGACAGGTTCAAGCTGAACATCGAGACCAACCACGCTACCCTTGCAGCCCACACCATGCAGCATGAGCTCAGGGTTGCCCGCGTTAACGGTGTATTCGGATCCGTTGATGCGAACCAGGGCGATATGCTTCTTGGCTGGGATACGGACCAGTTCCCTACAGACGTATACGGATCAGGCCTTGCAATGTACGAGATACTGAAGGCCGGCGGCTTCACCACAGGCGGATTGAACTTCGACTCCAAGCAGAGAAGAGGTTCCTTCACACTGGAAGACACTGCTCTTGCACACATCGCAGGAATGGACGGCTTTGCCCTTGGTCTCCTCCTTGCTGACAGGATGATCGAGGACGGAAGGATCGACAAGTTCCTGGATGAAAGATATGCAAGCTGGAAGACCGGCATCGGCAAGAGCATCATCGACGGAAACGAGTCTCTGGAATCCCTGTACGCTTATGTACAGAAGATGGGCGAGGTCACCACGAATATCAGCGGCAGACAGGAAGAGCTGGAAGCCATCGTGAACCAGTGCCTGATGAGCATAGAGTATTGATTTTCATCAGAAAATCAATACTTGTAATTGACCCGTCGACCAGCTTACTGGTCGGCGTGTCCGGCGATGCCGGATTCTTGCGTACATTTACCGATTTCGTCCGCAAGAAGTCCTGTATTAGGTGGCTCCGAAGAAGTGAAATATAGTGCCTTCCCCTGCTATGCGGGGGAAGGTGACTCCGAGGAAGTGAAATTCATTGCCTTCCCCTGCTATGCGGGGGAAGGTGGCTCCGAAGGAGCCGGATGAGGGCATAATGCTTAGAAAAAAACCACAACCCTTCAAAAACAAAATCTGGCTCTCAAGCCCCACCATGCACGGCGAAGAGATGGATTTCATCAGGGAAGCCTACGACACCAACTGGATGTCCACGGTAGGAAAAAACCTTGATGAGATAGAAAAAGTCCTTGCAGAGAAGACCGGCTCGGCTTATGCCGTTGCCCTTTCTTCCGGCACGGCCGCTCTCCATCTCTCTGTACGTCTGGCGGGAGAGAGACTGTTTGGGAGCCACAGAGCAAACGAAGGATGCTTAAAGGGGCATAGGGTCTTCTGTTCAGACATGACCTTTGATGCCACCGTAAATCCTGTGGCCTACGAGGGAGGCGAAGCCGTATTCATCGACGAGGAATACGACACCTGGAATATGGACCCCCTTGCCCTGGAGCAGGCCTTTAAGCAGTACCCCGACACCAGGCTCATTGTCATCGCTCATCTCTACGGTACTCCCGCAAAGATGGACGAGATAAAGGCTGTTGCAAAAAAATACAACGCACTGATAATAGAGGACGCCGCAGAATCACTGGGAGCGGAATATAAGGGAAAGCCCACCGGAAGCCTTGGAGATTACAATATAATCTCCTTTAACGGAAACAAGATAATAACAGGTTCCTCCGGCGGCATGTTC
>CADBTX010000161.1 GCA_902797705.1 uncultured Lachnospiraceae bacterium
GCGCGTCAATACGTGCCCGTGAAATGTCCACTGGACATTTCACCTTTCGGCTCATCGTGCGAAGCACGATTTAATTAGCCGAATGCGTTGTATCTATTCAGAACCCGATGGGTTCTGAATAAATACAAATAAAGATCGTTAAGCAAAGATCGGACAAGGGACAAGGGACCGGCTAAGCCGCCCCTCGAAAAACTTCCTGCATAATGCTATAATATATATGTTGTTTTTTATTGAAACAGAGTTTCTGAGGGGAATAAAGTTTGAAAGAAACACTTTCAAACTTTCGTCGGTGTCGCGCAGGCACGCCACCGATAAGCACACTTGCCTGCGTCAAGGTACATATTATGACGGAATTGGATAGCTATGTTGCAGAAGATCTGAAAAAGTATTCGGGCCGCTACTTCCCACTTAAGGCGGGGATGCTCACAAGGCTTCTTGTAAAAAAAGCAGACTGTACAAAGCTGCATCCCAATCCCAATGATGAGTTTACCTTTCCTGACATTGGTCCCAGCTATCGGATCATCGGGGAGTATGAGCAGAAATACAGAGATGCCATGCGCCACGGCCAGACCCATGTAGAGGAGCCGCTTATCGTCGAAAAAATGTATCCCGACGGCTATATGATAATGAACGGCCATCACCGCTGGGCAGCTGCCATGAGAATGGGAGTTAAACAGATCCCGATAAGGATAGTGAATTTCGCCCACGAAGCCGACATCGACGAGGTGATGAAGAATTCAAATAACTATAAAAGGGTTACCTTCGATCTGGATGAGGTCATCTTTACGAAGGATGATTCGTCTTCAGAGAAGGAACTGATCTTCCCCTTTAACCGTATCTATAAGGAAAGACTGAAGATCGGAGTTCCCGCCCTCTTTGACTACCTTAAAAACAACGGCTACGACATCTGGGTTTATTCCGAAAAGTTTTATTCAATCGATTATATAAGGACTCTTTTCAAAAAATACCATGTGAACGTAAACGGCATCGTAACCGGAACAGCCAAAAAAGGCATCATGGGTTCGGATGCAAAGAAAAGGATCTCGGATCAGATCTCAAAGAGATACAAATATACCATACATATAGACAATGACACCGTATTAAAAAGCACCACCGAATCCAAGGATTTTGTGGAATTTGAGATCGGCAAGGAAAATACCAACTGGTCCAGCGAGATAATGCGGATCATCGGAGATATAAACTGAAATGAAGAACAATGACCAGAACCGGATGCGGATCTCCTTTGATCTGGATGAGGTGCTCTTTGTCCATCCCTCCACCCATAAGATCGAACCGCCTCCTCCCTTCCCCTTTGATCATATCTTTAAGGAAAGGCTGAGGTACGGCGCTCCGGATCTAATCAACTCCCTGCAGAAGCTTGGTTACGAGGTATGGATCTACACTTCATCCTTCCGCACGGAAAGATATATAAAATTCTATTTTTTACTGTATAAGGTAAGATTCGACGGCATCGTCAATGCCATGCGCCACTTAAAAGAGGTTCAGGGGACAAGGAAGGATATACTTCCGCAAAAGCTCCCGAGCAGGTACCGGATCTCCCTTCACATCGATGATGAAGATATAGTCTGTTCCCTCGGCAGGCAGTACGGCTATTCCACCTACCAGCTGGATGCCGATGATGATAACTGGAAAGAAAAGATCATACACAGAGCCGACCAGATAAGAAAACAGTTTGACAGTTAGTCAGGCTGTTTTTTTATTCTTCCAGAAACTGTAGTCATACTTAATACAGGAAAAATCCCGGATTAGATCCCAGGTTATTCATCCGGGTTAACTCCCAGGATAACTACCTGGTTGATATCCGGTTTGACATCCTGGATGCATTCAGGTTGATAACCAGGCCGACATTCGGGTATAGGTTAACAATTCAGGTATAGGTTATAGGCTGCTATAGGTTAACATAACATCATGTCGTTTTTATGGGACAGCTTCCGGATTAGAATCTGTTTATCAAGCAAAAAGAACCGAAAAAGTAACTATTCAGAACAGCCCGAAGCACTTGCTGCTGAGGGCGTATGAAAGCCTTGGCATTTAGGCTCAAAAAAATCGAACAGATTTTCGAAAAAGTTATTGACATTCGAACAATCGTTCGATATAATTCAAACATCGAACGAACGTTCTGTGCGAGTCTGATGTATGGGGAAGGGTTCCATTACCGAAGGCGGACTGACGATCCGGGAGGGAGAAACGGCTATGAGAAACAGATCGAGGAAGATGATCCTTAGAAAACGTAAGGCAGGAAGAATGGCGGCAAGGTTTATAACAGTGCTCTCAGCTCTTTTGATATTTCTTACGGCTGCCGGAAGCATCCGTTCATTTGCCGGATCCAAAAAGGAACAAAGATCCGTTTCAAAGAGATACAGCAGCATAATGGTATACCCCGGCGATGATCTGGGAAGTGTGGCAGACAAATATCAGTGTCCCGAACTATGTGAAAAAAGGCAGCTTATGGCTGAGATATCAGCCATAAACCACCTTACTGTCGATGACACTTCCCTGACTCCCGGAAATCACATTATCGTTCCGGTCTACAGCGTGGAATACAGTGATCCGGTACTATCAGCCTCCGGATCGTAAAAGGCAGAACAGATCAGGGCATCAAAGCTGGGAAGAAAGGACCTCCTCCGCCTTCTTAAGGGCCTCGGGTATACCGGCAGGATTCTTACCTCCGGCCTGAGCCATGTTGGGACGTCCTCCTCCGCCGCCTCCAACCAGAGGAGCGATCTCCTTAATGAGGTTACCTGCATGGGCGCCCTTCAGAGTGGCACCCTCTGTGGCCGCCACCACGATATTGGCCTTTCCGCCGCAGTCGGATAAGAGGACAACAACCGCAGCATCCTTTCCGGCCTTCAATTTATCTGAGAGTTCCCTGAGGCCGTTCATGTCAACATCCTTAATGGAGGAAGCAAGAAGAGATACTCCCTTCACATCCTTTTCCTCAACATCACCCAGAGCCTCATTGTTGGCTTTGCTCTTCAGGGATTCATTCTCGGACTTAAGAGCCTTTAATTCATCCTGAAGCTTTTTGATATGATCGGAGAGATCCGCAGGATTCGTTTTAAGAAGCGCTGCAGCATCATAGAGTTTCTTTTCCTCATCCTTAAGGAAGTTGAATGCATTGTCTCCCGTCAGGGCTTCTATCCTTCTGACACCGGCAGCAACACCGCTTTCCGAAAGGATCTTAAATAATCCCACATGACTTGTATTGGATACATGGGTTCCTCCGCAGAGCTCCACGGAGAAATCTCCCATTTTTACAACCCTTACTATATCTCCGTACTTTTCACCGAATAAAGCCATGGCACCGGTCTTCTTAGCCTCCTCCATGGACATCTCTTCCGTTACAACGGGAAGAGCTTCGGCGATCTTCTGATTGACAAGTTCTTCCACCTTCCGGATCTCCTCAGGAGTCATAGCCTTGTCATTATTGAAGTCAAACCTGGTCTTATCGGTATCCTGATAAGAACCTGCCTGCTCCACATGATCCCCAAGAACCTCTCTTAAGGCCTTCTGCAGAAGGTGAGTGGCAGAATGGTTCCGGCAGGTGCGGTCGCGCAAGGTCTTATCCACATTTAACTTTACCCTGTCACCCTTCTTAAATGAGCCGCTCTTAACCATACCTATATGTACAGTCCTGTCTCCGGAGTGGATGGTCTCTGTAACGGTAAAGACAGCGCCGTTATCGCTTAATATCTCTCCCTTATCTCCTACCTGGCCGCCCATGGTTCCGTAGAATGGCGTCTTATCCGTGATGATGCTTCCCTTATATCCCTCTTCAAGCGTGTCTAAGAGGGATTCGCCGTCAGACATGGCCACAACGCTTCCCTCATCGCTTATATGGCTGTAACCGGTGAATACAGTGGTAACAGAAGCATCCAATGAATCAAAGACACCCTTACCCGCCTCCAGATTAGCAGAGAAATTCTGGTTCTCCCGGGCCTTCTGCTTCTGTTCCTCCATAGCAGCGTCAAAGCCCTTTTCATCCACCTTAAGCCCCTCTTCTCCGGCAAGCTCCACAGTGAGTTCTAAGGGGAAGCCATAGGTATCATAGAGGAAAAAGGCTGATCTTCCGTCAACGGTATCTTTCTTTTCTTCCTTGTTCTTTTCAAGGATCTTCTTAAATTCCTTCATGCCGTTTTCAAGAGTGCTTTCAAATCTCTCGATCTCACGGCCCAGTTCATTCAGTACGAATTTCCTGTTTGCAACAAGGTTTGGATAGCTCTCATTGTATATCTCATCGATAAAGATCTCTGCGATCTTAAGGATCTTTTCCTTGCCAAGCCCCAGGGTCCTTCCGTGTCTGACAGCCCGTCGGATGAGGCGGCGAAGTATGTATCCCGCGCCGGTATTAGAAGGAGTGAGCTTTGCTTCATCCCCGATAAGCATGACGGAGGTACGTATGTGATCCGCAAGGATACGCATGGATCTCGTCATCTTCTCATCTTCATTATACTTTGAGCCGGTCTCCTTCTCGATATAATTTATAACAGGCACAAAAACATCCACCTGATAAACATCTCTGGAACCGTTTAAGAATGCCAGTATCCTTTCAAGTCCCCATCCCGTGTCCACATTCTTTTGCTTCAACGGAGTAAGGCTTCCGTCATGATGCTTCTCATACTGCATGAACACATCATTTCCGAGCTCGGTGTATTTTCCGCAGTCACAGCCCGGACCGCAGTCAGGTCCGCAGTCAGGTCTGTCCTCAATATAGAACATTTCGCTGTCCGGACCGCAGGGACCGTATTCAAGCCCCCACCAGTTGTCCTTGGCGGGAAGGTAATAGATATTTTCCTTTTTGAATCCGGAGGCTATACGGAAACCTGCCCCCTCTTCATCTCTGGGAGCATTTTCATCCCCGGCAAATACCGTTGCAGCCAGATGATCCGCATCAAAGCCGAAGACCTCTGTCAAAAGTTCATAACTCCACTTGCAGCGTTCCTCCTTGAAATAATCCCCGAGGCTCCAGCTCCCAAGCATTTCGAAGAAGGTAACGTGGCTCTTATCTCCCACGGAGTCGATGTCGTTTGTTCTTACACAGCCCTGAACATTGCAGAGTCTGGTGCCCATGGGGTGCTTCTTTCCAAGAAGATAGGGCATAAGTGGCTGCATTCCCGCCACATTAAACATAACTCCCGTGGAACCGTCACTTACGAGAGATACTGCGCCGCAGTCCACATGACCCCGGTCTTTATAAAACTGCTTCCAGGTATTTCGAAGCTCATTTGCCGTAAACTGTCTCATGATATGTACCTAGCTTTTCCTTTCTCACTTGAATATAAATTTATCCCTGAAGTAATCTCCAAGTTTTTCAATGGCAACCCTCTCCTGCTCCATGGAATCACGGTCGCGGATGGTCACCGCATTATCATTCTCGGAATCAAAATCATAGGTGATGCAGTAGGGAGTACCGATCTCATCCTGTCTTCTGTAGCGCTTGCCTATAGCTCCCCTGTCATCAAACTCACAATTATAGTACCGGCTCAGCTCGTCATAGATCTTTTCCGCGCCCTCATTCAGCTTCTTGCTAAGAGGCAGGATGCCGATCTTAACAGGGGCGATGGCGGGATGGAAATGCATGACATTCCTGATGTCTCCCCCATCCAGTTCTTCCTCATCATAGGCATCGCAGAGTATCGCAAGCACCATTCTGTCGGCTCCCAGTGAAGGCTCTATGCAGTAAGGGATATATCTCTCATTCTTTGTATCATCAAAGTAGCTCATATCCTCACCGGAGGTATTCTGGTGCTGGGTAAGATCATAATCCGTCCTGTCAGCCACACCCCAGAGTTCTCCCCAGCCGAAGGGGAAGAGGAACTCAAAGTCGGTGGTAGCCCTGGAATAGAAAGCAAGTTCCGCAGGATCATGGTCACGGGTCCTTAAATTCTCCGGCGTAAGCCCCAGATCCAGAAGGAACTGATGGCAGTACTCCTTCCAGTACTTAAACCACTCCAGATCCGTTCCGGGCTCACAGAAGAATTCCAGCTCCATCTGCTCAAATTCGCGGGTACGGAAGGTAAAGTTTCCGGGAGTTATCTCATTTCTGAAGGACTTTCCTATCTGTCCTATTCCAAATGGGATCTTCTTTCTGCTTGTCCTCTGTACATTCTTAAAGTTAACAAATATGCCCTGGGCGGTCTCGGGACGGAGATATACAGTATTCTTAGCGTCCTCCGTAACTCCCTGGAAGGTCTTGAACATAAGGTTGAACTGACGGATATCGGTGAAATTGTGCTTTCCGCAGGTGGGACAGGGAATGCTGTTCTTTCTGATGAAATCCATCATCTCATCATTGGACCATCCGTCCACAGAGGATTCCAGTGCAACACCGTTTTCCTTGGCCCAGTCCTCAATAACCTTGTCCGCCCTGAATCTCTCATGACACTCCTTACAGTCAACGAGGGGGTCGGAAAAGCTCTTGATATGGCCGGAAGCCACATAGGTCTGAGTATTCATGAGTATGGCGCAGTCCACACCCACATTGTATTTATTGCCGGTAACAAACCTCTGCCACCAGGCTTTTTTCACATTGTTCTTAAGCTCCACACCGAGATTACCGTAATCCCAGGTGTTTGCAAGGCCTCCGTAGATCTCGCTTCCGGGATAGATAAAGCCCCTGCCCTTGCACACGTTAACGATCTTGTCCATTGTTTTTTCCATCTTAGAAAACTCTCCTTTTCTCTGTCTATTTATATATTATCACGCTGTCGATCCCGGCTTTTTTGACCTCGGCGGTCTTCTTTCCGGTTTTTGTAACATTCCTTGAAACATACTGTATGTTTTTCGGCAGGGAGATGGTGGTATCGTCATTGAGCATAACGTAATTCCCCTTAACCTTCTCCATGGCCTCATGGGTGAGAACGGCATTCTTATCATCAGCAAGTGTGAAACCGGTGATATCCAGTTCCTCAGCCTTTCCGGTCTTAAATACCTTTTCGTTATAGGCTGCATAGTCTTCAGCAGATCTGTAGAAAATAACCGCTCTGGCCATGCCGTCCTTTATATCCAGACTCTTGAGCTCTATCCTGTCACCGGCGGAGGAATTGTACTCCTCTATGGTAGAATTCACCATTTCTTCGAGAGCTGCGGGATCGTATTCGGAGGTATCAAAATCCTCTACGGAAGTCTCCGTAAGCGAGCCGTCTTTATTGAGGCTTATCACATTGTGGACAGAGCTGTCATCCTCTTCGGAAACGGCTTCATTTTCTCCGGAAGAAGGCAGCATATCCTTTACAAAGCCAAAAAGCTTTATACATAGAAAAACAGCAGCTATAAGGGCTGCCACGAACAATATGAGGATAACGATCCTTGCTGCATATGCCTTTATGCGCCTTGATCTCCGTCTCCTGCCGGTTCTCTTTGTTTTTCTCCTCTTTACCATGCCGCTGATACATTCCTTCTCATAGCTGTTTATATAATAAAAAAACAGGTAGCTATGTAAGCATCCGAACTATTATATATTTTATTGAATAAAACGTCAAAACCAAAAGATAAGCGCTTATTCTCCGTTGTACTCGGCATAGAGATCCATATCAGAGTCTACAATAAGACCGGTTTCCACCGCCTCACCATGAACGTCCTTAAATCCCCTGACACAGCCCCATATCCCGTCACTGTCGCTTTCTCCGTTATCCACCGGAAGGTAATCAAGCGCCTTTCCCCTTTCCCCGGCGATGGTCATATTTCCCCAGGAAAAGTGGAACCTGACAAGACAATAGCTGTTCTCATCAGCATAATATCTGTCAAGAAAAGAAAGCCTGTTTTCAAGCCACTTTCTAAGGTCTCCGGCATTGCGGTCAGTTCCGGACCCTGTATAGCTCACACTGTTTAAGAAATTACTCATAAACATTGAAGTCTCCGTGTCCGAAAAACTGTTATGGAAGTTGTTGTCGAGAAGACCGTGCATTATGGGTGAAAAGCTTTCCCTGTAATACTCTTCTGCGGCCTTCCTGAATCTGGGGGAAGCCTCCAGACCGGAAAAGAAGAGTTCACCGAAATCATTGAAATATCTGGATCTCACCTCCAGCTCCTCATGATAGGGTCCTGTGGATATATGGGCGCAGGTACAGTCAAAATCCCACAGCGGCCCCGCATGTATCTTCCCGTCTTCCGAAAGATAGAAGTACAGGCTGTCCCTGTCTATGTCGGTCTGTACGAAAAAATCCTGAAGCATGTACATTTGGATAAAGGAAGGAAGATCAATATATCTTTCGTAATCCCCGTCCCTTTCGGTTTCCTCCAGCGCTTCTATAAAAAAGGCCTCAAGTCTTTCCGCCTCTTCATCCGAAAGTCCCTTTGGATAGTGGATCGCCACATGATCCCCCTTATACTTAAAATAGTGCTCCCTCAGCTTATATTTTGTGTCATATTCATACAGTGCATAGGCTTCATCCTTAAGCATCTCCGGAGCCTGGACATTATGGGACAGCTGGTAGAGCCCCGTATATCTCCCATTGACATAGAGATTAAAGAACCTGCTGTCTGTCACCGAAATATGGCCCATCTCCCTTGCCGCCTGATAGGCCGCCTCATTTTTCAATAAAACCGTAGCATATTGTCCGTTTGATTTTAGCACCCATTTTTTCCCGGGATCCATCCCAAAAAGCGACATCCTCGCGGAGAGGTTCAGATTATAGGGCTTCTCCCCAAAATCATCAAAGGAAGTATTTCCGTGACGGGATAATTCTCCCTTACACACTATGTCCACTGACCCGTCGGGGTTTATAAGCTTTATATTGGCTTCAGCCTCGGGCTTAACAGCCGCATTTCTGTCAGTGGCGTTTACGATATCCATAGCGTTTTCAGAAACGGTAAGATACATGGTGGGGAGATGATCCGCGAACATGAACTGGATATATCCGTCAAAGAGAAGCTCATTTCCGGGGCCTAAGATCCTCATTGTCACTATCTCCCGGTCCCTCTCATGTGCGAAATCAAATATCTCCTCGTTATTTCCAAAGGGAACGCCGTCTATCTCAAGGGTCTCAAAATGTGAAAAAGCAAGTTCCATGATCCCCGCTGATGAAAACTCAGTTGGAATGCATGCAAGAAAAAAAGACTCATCTTCCGTGGGAGAAAGTCTTATACCGGAGCTGTTACGGGATGAAAAAGAAATATCCTCAGTTATATCATGTACTTCAAGGTAATCGGAAAGCAGGCTAAATGAAAACCTCTTCTCCATGAAAAAAAGAAGGGGTATCGAAATAAAGAAAAGCAATATGGCAGAAAGCATGATAAGGGCTTTCCTGCTAAAGGGCTTCATCAAAAACCAACCTCTCCCTCATGGGAAAGAACAGATACCGATGAGACTCCCGGCAAATCAGACAGCGTTTCAGAAAGGGAATTCCTGTCCTTTGTTCTTAGTTCAAAGACCATTTCAAGATTTTCGCCGCTTATCACCCTGGATTTTTCCTCAAAGAAAGCAGCGTTCTTACGTACTTCCTCAGTGATCCTTTTCCCCGCTTCCTTTGTGCCGTTTACAACAAGGATCACCGGAGCCTTTATCACAGGGAGACGGTCAAGTACAAATATCACTGCTGTTGCTGCAAGAGAAAGGATGATGGCCACCTCGGCAAGACCCGCACCGCAGATGATCCCGGCGGAAATGGCCCAGAAAAGGAAGGCGAGATCCATGGCGTCCTTTACAGCCGTTCTGAAGCGGACGATGGACAATGCGCCCACCATACCGAGACTTATCACAACGCTGGACTGCACTGCAAGAATGATGGCCGCTGTTATGACGGACATAAGCACCAGAGATATGTTAAAGCTTCTCGAATAGAAGGTCTTTTTCGTCAAAAACCTGTAGGCCAGGAAAATATACAATCCTATACATAAGGAAAAAAGCATTACTATAAGGATCTGGGAGGTGGTTAATTCAACATTGGCATAACCCTCCAGAAAAGATCTCTTGAAAATATTAGAAAATGTAGCCATTATCTACTCCGCTTTCTTAAATACAGGGAAGCCCGAAGAAAGGATCCCGTTATTTGTAAATTTTCTTGCAAGTGCATATTTGGAAAAGGAGGTCCTTCTCATGTAACCGTCCTCTATGATATGTGCCACATGATCCGGAAGAAAGCCGTCATACTTTACTTCCATCAGATTCACATTACCCTGCAGCACCGGACGGCAGCAAAGAGGGCGATCCGAGAAAAAGCCATCTATTTCCAAAGAGGAGCGGATATTCCTGTCAAAGGTCACACGGACATTTCCCTCCTTTAAGACAAAGGGTGTCCGTTCATACTCCACTATGACCCTGGGACGGAGAAGCCTGGTCCTTGAAAGGATAAAGAAGGACGCTAAAAGAGGTTCCCCCTCCTTAAGGAAGGGCCGGCCCTTAAGGATATCCTCACATTCTTCCCTTCCTATCCTGCAGGAATCCTTGGCGATAAGATCTCCCTTCCGCCTTTTCCGCTCTAAGGTTATCACGCTGTCACTTTGATCATAGATACGGATCCGCCATTTTTCCCGGGTATCGACGCCGTTTATATTTTCCCGTAAGAAGCTGTCATGATGATCGTCAAAATAGACGCTCCTTATGCTGTAAAAGCCCTTTTCGGATACATGGGGATCCTTATGAAGAGCGGCTTTCAGCCTTTCTTCAATGGGGAAAAGCCTTTCCTCAGGCTCCAGATATTTATACTCATGTCTGAAACGAACACTGTCATTTAACATCAGGAAATTATAGCACAGCCTTAATTATCTCTCAAATCTCTATAGGAACTAAAAGAGCTGATCCATGATCTGAAGGGAGCTGAAATCATGCCTTACGGCTCGCTGCCTGAAATAAAGGGCAGCATCTGTAAGCTCCGACAGAAGCTTTGCGCTCAGCTTAAAGGTAAAGAGTTTCTCCGGCTCTGTATCCACTATGAAACCAATGGTATGCTTTAATCCCGGGATCTCTTCCTTTTCCCGTGGAAGAAGGGGCAGTTCTCCTTCAATGGAAATGATCTTTATCTCAAAAACCGCTCTGATTAGCTCATTTTCAAAATCCCCCCTTAAAAGTGCCAGCAGGGAGGAATAGATAAGGGATATAAGAGGCCTGTCCTCAACATTTTCTCTTGAGTAATAGTCGGCAAATTCAAGAAAATAGCTCCCCAGATAGAAGGCATCCAGGTCCTTTCTTATATCTTCAAAATAATTACTGATCTCCGTATCCCTGAGATTATATGCGCTCCTCCCCTCTGTAAGAAGAAAAGTTCCGAAAACAAAGGGCTCAGTGGAAGCCATAAGCTTATTTCCCGGACGTTTTACATTTCTCGCAAAAACCGTGATCTTCCCTCTCTCAATGGTGAGCAGGGTAAGACGCCGGTCAAATTCGGAATAGTCGGCGCTTTTAATGATGACGCCGTGGAGCTTAAGAATATCCATCTTACTCAGATCCCGTCATCCCTGAAGCCAAAGGAGCGGATACCCTTTTCATCATTTCTCCAGTCCTTCTTCACCTTTACCCAGAGCCTCAGCATAACCTTTTTATCCAGAAGCTTTTCCGCCTCTATCCTTGCGGCAGTACCTATCTTTTTCAGCATCTGTCCTTCTTTTCCGATGATCATTCCCTTGTGGGACTTCTTTTCACAAAAGATATCCGCGTCGATCTCCCACCGGTCCGAAAGCTCCTTCATCTGCTCTATCTCCACATGGGTGCCGTGGGGAACCTCCTCCGAAAGATTTCTTAGCAGCTGTTCCCGGATAAGCTCTGCCACAATATTTCTCTCAGTCTCATCCGTAACGGTCTCCTCGTCATAGAAGGGTTCTCCGTAGGGAAGGAGCCTGAACACCGCGGACAGCAGTTCTTCACGCCCGATACTGTGTTTCGCGGATATCGGTATTATGTCCTGAAAATCCATGAGATCCCTGTAAACGTCAATGATCTCCGGCAAAAGACTGTCCTTTACCGTATCTCTTTTATTTATCAGGAGTATCACAGGGACGCCGCTTTTCTTTAAGAGCTCCGCAATGGATCTTTCACCCTCACTTAAACCCGGCACCGGCTCCACCAGCCACAGGACGCAGTCCGCATCGTCAATTGTGCCGATGGCCGCCCTGTCCATGTATTCTCCCAGCTTATTCCTGGCCTTATGTATCCCGGGGGTATCTAAAAAGACTATCTGTCCCCTGTCCTCGGTGTAAACCGTCATCATCCTCTTTCTTGTGGTCTGGGGCTTTCTCGAGGTTATGGAAAGCTTCATCCCGATAAGATGGTTCATAAGGGTGGATTTACCTACATTAGGCCGTCCTATAAGGGCTGCATAGCCCGCTCTTTTCTCAATTTCCATTAATTCAGGGTCCTTATGTTTTTAAAGAGATCCTTTGAATCCCCAATCTTTTCCTCAGATCCGAGAACACACACAAATTCCGAATCCTTAAGGCATTCCATGTAGGGAGAAAGGGAGCGGATCTTTTCTGCATTGCAGTTAATTACCTCATCCCTCTCTCTCTGCACATCCTCTTTTGTGATCCCGGAGAGAAAAGCTGACCTGCTGCGAAGTCCCTTTGCTCTGGGATTTAAGGGATGATCAAGGGATGAGACGGCTCCGATCACATATTTTGTCATATCCCGGGTGCCGGCGTTAAAGTTCCGCACATAGTCCGCCGCCCCGTTAAAGATGTCCATGGTCTCTTTTAAATTCGGATCCCTGTAGGATACAAAGTAGGAATCACCGTATCTCGCAAAGGAGCTCATGCACCCGTAGGCTCCGCCCTTTACCCGGACGTTCATCCAGAGATAATCGTATCCCATGATGACCTTCAATACCTTGAGGGCGCCGCTATATTTTAAGCCTGCTCTGGTGAAGTCCCCTGCAGCTGCCACGTACTGCACCTGTGATGCGGTGCGGATACCCTCGCTTACAGTGGTAACTTCGAATCCCTCACTGACATCCTCTGCCGGATCATCATTCAATGTTCCTGCATATTTACTTCCAAGGGTCTTAAGGGTTTCCAGGCTCTCCCGGTCTCCCGTCAGATCAAAGGACAGGGTGTCCTTCCTCAGGATCAGTCTCCTGACAGTCTCAAGTTTCTCCCTGAGGTCATCAAATACATTGTCCAGATCCTCTATAATGCCGGAGATAAAGTCATAGAAGAATACTCCTCCGGTCTTCTCCGCAAAATCAGCTGTTGCAGACAGATGGGCGGAAGCCCTGACAGCTGCAGTGATATGCCCTGCGGAAACAAGCTTATCGGAAAGACGGCTCTTCATCATGGAGAGCACCTCGGAAACACGCTTTTTATCCGAAAGATCCGATGTTTCAAGGATCTCCGGTATTATCTTAAAGGCAAAATCCTCACTTCCCTTAAGATACCGGCCCTGGGCCTCTATAAAGCACAGCGGATCGTTCTTTTTCCCGTTTCGCTGGTAACTTCCGATACTGAAGAATATACCGCCGCTATGGAGATTTATCTCATTATTTAGATCCAGATAGCTGTGATCCTTTGTATTAAGCTGTCCCATCAAGGATACAAAAAGCGCCGCATAAGGGATAAGATCCTTCGGAAGCTTCTTAAGCTCAAATTCAAAGTTCAGATAGCTAATGCCGTTGGTAAAGATATCATGGAACAGATAATCTGTGTTCCCCTCTCTTATAAGTTCATTATCAAATCCCTCAGCCTTTTTCTCAAGATCCTCTATTTTAAGCATGGGGATTGTCTTAAGTTCTTCCTCGGTGCTTGGTTCATCCTGGTATTTCTTAAGGGCCGCGGTTTCCTTAATAAGTTCCTCTATCTCCTTTTCGGATAGGCTGTCCTTAAATTTCTTTAAGCGCTCCGCCGCTTTTGCTTCCTTCCTGGCAGTAAGTCCCTTTTCCGGCTTTAATACCACAACAGAGGAAAAACTGTTATCTATAAGGTATCTCTTTATAAGATCCTCAAAATATCCCTTTTCAACCTCCTCCTTCAGCTTCTTAAAAACATCATTGGATTCGATGTGGATAAAGGGCTTGTCATCATCATAGAGCCAGCTGTCGAGGCTCTGAAGACCGTACATCAGACCCCTTGGGTATGAGCCGAAATCAGCTTCACGGTATCTGAACTCAAAGATATTGATAGCTGCAAGAAGTGCCTTTTTATCCAGTCCCTTTTCAACCTCGGAATTCAGTACCTCTGAAACGGTATCAAGGAATTCCTGTTTTTTCTCAATATCGGATTTTTTTATAGTTACGGAGAACACAGGCTGGAGTATGCCGTTATCGTATCCTCCGTCCACATCCTGTCCGATCCCCCGGTCTAAAAGCGTCTGGGAAAGAGGCGCTCCGGGAACATCGAGAAGGGCATAGGACAGGATCTGGAAAGCGATATAGATTTCCGGATCCAGATTGTCCCCTATGACATAATTTAAGGAAATATAGGTATTCTCCTTCTCATCATCCTCCTCTGTGATGGAATAGCTCTCTTCGATGTAGTTCTGTTTTTTGAAGGGCTCCTGTTTCTTAAGGGCGCTGTCGATCTCCTCAAAGGAATAGTCCTTTAAGTATTCCCTGTCCAGAAAATCCAGTGCCTCGGCCATATCGAGATCGCCGTAGAGATAGATATATGAGTTTGAAGGGTGATAATACTTTTCGTGGAGCTCCTTAAACCTTTTGTAGCTTAAGTCAGGGATATGCTCCGGATCACCGCCGGAATCAAGGGCGTATCTGGTATCCGGGAACAGGGATCTGTTTATGGCATGCCCCAGGACATCATCGGGGGATGAGTAGGCTCCCTTCATCTCGTTATAGACCACACCGTTAAAGATTATGGGCTCCTCCGGAGAATTGATCTCGTAATGCCAGCCCTCCTGCTTAAAGATCTCCTCCCTCTTATAGATATTGGGATGGAGCACCGCATCCATGTAGACATCCACCAGATTCTTAAAGTCCGCCTTATTGGTGCTGGCAACGGGATAGACCGTCTTATCCGGATAGGTCATGGCGTTAAGGAAGGTATTGAGGCTTCCCTTGGCAAGTTCAATAAAGGGATCCTTTACAGGAAACTTGTCCGAACCGCAGAGCACCGAATGCTCCAGGATATGAGGCGCCCCGGTGCTGTCCATGGGCGGGGTCCTGAAGCCGATATAGAAAACCTTATTTTTATCGTCATTTTCAAGGAGCATGAATCTGGCCCCGCTCTTTTTATGCTTTAATCTGTATCCTGTGGAATGAAGATCCGGGATATCCCTTTTTTCCAGCAGATCATAGGAATCCTTTATCCTGTTAAAATCCATTTATTTCTAACCTTTCTTTTAATGCATGTATACCAAAAGTCACATTTTGATTAAATCACACTGCAGATGAAAGATAATCCATCATCTCATCATAGATCTCCACTCCCGTGTTGTAGCCATGCTGGTAAAAGCGGTCAAGATTATCTGTGTTCATCTCTATCCTTCCCACCGGCTTCTCTGTGGGCCTTATCACAAATACCCGTCCTTCTCTTTCAAGCCTTTCCAGTATGTCCAGCTGTCTGTTATAGACCTTGGGGCGCTTAATGCAGGCTTTTACAAGCATGGGCTCATTTTTGTATACCCTTTTCACCAGCTCGTTTGTCTTGGACTTAAGCTTTTTCCTGTAGCCCATTTCCCTGGTGAGGATCACCACCACCTTCTTATAACCCAGCATTATACTGCGGCCGTAGGGAATGGAGTCGGATAAGCCTCCGTCCATATAAAGGCCTCCGTCCAGATACACGAAGGGCGCCATAAGGGGAAGGGTGGAGGAAGCCCTGCATATATCAAGGATACGGTCATTATCCTTATTATCGCTTAAGTACTCGGCTTTTCCGCTGCGGATATTTGTCACCACCATCTCGCATTTCATGCCGCCGTTCTTAAAGGTATCAAAATCAAAGGGGAAGGTTTTGTATGGAAATTCATTAAAGGGTCTGTCCATGTTGTAGAAGTACCCGGTCTTTATAAAATTTCCGAAAGATATGGACCTTAGTTCCTTTTCCCTTACGATAAAGGTGTCTCTGGATCTCCCGGGCTGATCCGACGCATAATCAAGGGCGTTGCAGGCACCAGCGGAGACTCCAACAACATAGGGGAAATACAGCTTCCTTTCCATAAAGTAATCGAGGATACCTGCTGTGAAAACTCCTCTGGAGCCGCCTCCCTCCAGCACAAGGGCAGCGTTTTCGGGCATGGCCCAGTTCTTCAATAGGTCTTTTGACATTTCTTTTCCTTATCTGTGAGTGTGATTTCCGATATGCTCATTACAATATTCATAATTCCCGTTGCACTTGGAACAGAAGCGGAATTCAAGTTCCGGGTGGTCGAGCTCGGTACGTCCGCAGACAGCGCATCTATGCTTTGCTATCTTGCCCTTTCCGCCGTTCATGGTGTGGAACCTGCTTCGCATATCGGGATCCACCGCCTTTTTATAAGCATTTCTGCGGTGCATCTCATTGGGAGAAAATCGGGCGATATTTTTGGTGCTGAGGTAAAACAGTACGAAATTCAGAAGGGACACCGCTATGATCCCCTTTCCGTACCAGGGGCTCTGAAGGAACTGCCAGAGTATCAGCACTCCGTCCAGTATGGCCAGATATTTTATCTTCAGCGGAATAAAGAAATACAGAAGGATCTGCATATCCGGGTAGCTTGCCGCAAAGGCAAAGAATATGGACATATTCACATAGTAGGTGCTGACCCAGGTGGCAAGGCTGTAACCAAAGGTGGCAGGGGGATAGTGAAGAGCTCCGACCCCTATAAAATATATGATGAATGAACCTATCAGGGTAAATATAAATCCCGTAAAGAGATATACATTGTACCTGAAATCTCCCCAGGTGACCTCCAGAGACCGTCCGATGGAAAAGTAAAAGAACAGCATTATCACCGTAAAGATGGAGAGACTGGAAGGGGGCATCAATATCCAGGTAAAGACCCTCCATACCTGTCCTCTCATCACAAGCTCGGGATTTAGGCTTATTAAGGGGGTCAGTCCCATAAAGCTCATAAGATACCCGATAATATACGTAAATATCACAAATACGGTAAGATTTGGAACTGCGTACTTACCGTATTTCTTCTCAAGCTTAAATAACCAGTTATTCAAAATTAACTCCTTACGATCCTGTTGTACAGACTCTAGTATTGGTGCCCGAATCTGCCCTTCATGATCTTTATCGCTTCATATGCGATGGCGCAGAATTCGCTTTCCTTCTTCCTCTGTCCGTCATTATAGAGTTTCTTGCATCTGTCCTCAAAGAAAGCAGCTGCTGCCTCTATATCGACATTTTTGTACTCCTTACCGTCCGAAGTACGGAGGATACCGGTCTTATGGTCATAAATGCCCTCTCCCAGTTTCATTCCGTCGATGTACTCCTGTCCGGTTATGGATTTGAACAGATCCTTTATGGTATCTTCTCTGTTTCCGGCCATATTATTCTCCTTCTTTAAGCAAAGATCATTGGTATCCCCTGCTTTGTCCGCAAAAAGTCAAGGTTTACAGGTCTTGCAGGCTTCATATCCTTCTTTTATCAGCTGTTCCTTAGACTCATTCACGGTCTTCACATTGTCACCCTTTGCATAACGGCAGGTGGAGATGTGGAACTTCTTTGTGGAAGTATTGATAACGTACGTTATCGCAGTGCTGTCACCGGCTCCTTCTCCGCTGTCCACACTGGTCTCAACCGCGGCCTTCTTATCTCCGGCCCCGAAGAAACCGGCGATCTTGTCCTTATATTTGAATATGCCCATAACAACAGCAGCGGTTATTACTACTGCGGTAAAGACGATCCCCAGGCTTTTTCTTTTCGAGCCTCCGGAAATGGTCTTGGTATAGGAAAGCCCGGTACCCGGAAGCCCCACGGAGACTGATTTTCGCCCGCTTGTTCCCGCATTGACATGGGCTCCCTTTTTCCCCACTGACAGGGAAAGGCCGCTTTTGGAGATATTAAGCTTTACCCCCGGGAATATGGTTATGGATTTTCTGAAACGAAGTCCCATTATATCGCCTCTACGTAGTCGTCCTTAAAGCTGTTCTCTTCTGTCTCCCTGTCGGATACCGTTTTCTCTTCCTTTGCCTCGTTCTTAAGATTGGTCTTGGCGGTAGACAGCATGAGCTTTATCCTGTTAAGCTGGTTCACCTCGGAAGCCCCCGGGTCATAATCTATAGCCACGATATTTGACATGGGATGGGCTTTTCTCAAGGCCTTTATAACTCCCTTGCCCACAACGTGGTTCGGAAGACAGCCGAAGGGCTGGGTGCAGACTATGTTATTGACGCCATCCTCTATAAGTTCTAGCATTTCACCCGTAAGGAACCATCCCTCTCCGGTCTGGTTTCCGATGGATACTATTGAGGAAGCCTGCTCCGCCGTAACGGATATCTTCTGTGGCGGAGTAAAGTGCTTTGATCTCTTGAAGGCATCCACCGCGGCACTCCTTAAAAACTCCATTCCAAGGATGCCAAGTCTCGCATTTCTCGCGGTCTTCTTCGAGGTTCCAAGCTTCTCAGCCTTGTATATCTGATTATAAAAGCAATAGAGAAGAAAGTCCATAAGGTCCGGAACCACCGGCTCGGCCCCTTCCTTTTCCAGAAGGTCCGTAAGATGGTTATTCGCCGAGGGATGGAATTTTACAAGTATCTCTCCCACTACCCCCACCTTCGGTTTCTTTAAAACTTCATTTATGGGAATGGAATCAAATTCCCTTATCATCTTTCTGCAAATCCTTCTGAACTTAAAGAAGGAAGGATTCTTTTCGGATACAAAATCACGGCAGATCTTAAGCCACTTCAGGTGAAGCTCGTCCGTAGTCCCCTTCTTTTCCTCATAGGGACGCATCCTGAGTATGCAGCGTAAGAAGATGTCACCGAAGGTAAGGCCGTACAATGCCTTAAGTATCAGATCCTTTGTGAGCTTAAAGCCCGGATTTCCCTCCAGTCCCGCAAGGTTAAGGGAGATCACCGGAACATGGCTCATGTTGGCCTTTTCCAGGGCCCGTCGGATAAAGCCTATGTAATTTGTGGCTCTGCAGCCTCCTCCCGTCTGGGACATGATGACAGCGGTCTTATTAAGGTCGTACTTGCCGCTGGTAAGGGCCAGCATGATCTGGCCTATTACCATAAGAGAAGGATAACATGCGTCATTATTGACGAATTTAAGTCCGGCATCCACGGCTTCCCTTCCGTCATTGTCAAGGACCACCAGGTTGTAACCCGCGCTCTTAAAGGCGGCTTCCAGAATATCAAAGTGTACAGGAGACATCTGAGGACAGAGGATAGTATACCCCTCCTTCTGCATCTCCTCGGTATAGACAGTCCTCTCATAGGCAGAGGGCCGGATGGTCCTCTTCTCACCCTTCTTTTCCCTGACTCTCAGAGCCGCAAGAAGGGAACGTATCCTGATCTTTGCCGCACCCAGATTATTTACTTCATCTATCTTTAAGCAGGTATAGATCTTGTCGGAGCCGTTCAGTATCTCCGCCACCTGATCGGTGGTAACGGCGTCCAGACCGCAGCCGAAAGAATTAAGCTGGATAAGATCCAGGTCATCCCTGCCCTTGCAGACTTCTGCGGCGGCGTACAGCCTTGAGTGGTACATCCACTGATCCATTACCCTGAGCTCACCTTCTATATGTCCGAGAGGCGAAACGGAGTCCTCCGTCAGGACAGCCACATCATACTGGGTGATGAGCTCCGGTATACCGTGGTTGATCTCCGGATCGATGTGATAGGGACGTCCGGCCAGGACTATACCGTGGATATTGTGTTCCTCCATATAGCGGAGAGTCTCGACTCCGCGCCTTGCCACATCCCGTCTCTCATTCTCCTGCTCCTTCCAGGCCTTAAATACAGCCTCAACTATCTCTCCGGGATCGATATCCGGAAAGGCCTCTATGAGCCTGGGATAGATATTCTCGGGAGAAGTGAAGGAAATAAAGGGATTTATGAATTCCACTTCCCCTCCCGCTATCTCTTCCACATTGTTCTTTATGTTTTCGGGATAGCTGGTGACAATGGGACAGTTATAGTGATTTCCGGCCTCAGGGAACTCCTCCCTTTCGTAAAAGAGTGAGGGATAAAAAATACGCGTTATTTTATTCTTTATAAGCCAGGTTATGTGTCCGTGGGCCAGCTTTGCCGGATAACACTCAGATTCAGAGGGAATGGATTCAATGCCCAGTGAATAGATGTCATGGCTGGAGGCCGGAGACAGTACCACTCTGAATTTCAGTTCCGTAAGGAAGGTGAACCAGAAGGGATAGTTCTCATACATATTCAGGACCCTCGGCACTCCTATCACCCCTCTGTCCGCTTCGTCCGCAGGAAGGGGCGTATAGTCAAAGATCCTCTTGTACTTGTATTCGAAAAGATTCGGTATGTCCTTATGGGCCTTTGCCTTTCCTATACCCTTTTCACAGCGGTTGCCGGTGATAAAGGTACGTCCTCCGGTAAAGTGGTTCACTGTAAGGCGGCAGTGGTTATTGCAGCCCTGGCACTTTGCGGTGGAGGTGGTGTACTCAAGATTCCTTATCTCATCTATGGAGAGCATGGTGGAATTCTTACCCTTTTCATGCCGCTCCCTGGCAATGAGCGCCGCTCCGAAGGCTCCCATGATGCCTGCGATATCGGGTCTGACGGCTTCGCAGCCCGCGATCCGCTCCAGAGCCCTTAAAACCGCATTATTGTAGAAAGTGCCGCCCTGGACCACGATCCTGTGACCCAGCTCTGAGGCATCGGAAACCTTTATGACCTTAAATAAGGCATTCTTTATTACGGAATAGGCCAGTCCGGCAGAGATATCCGACACCGGCGCCCCTTCCTTCTGGGCCTGCTTCACCCTGGAATTCATAAATACGGTGCATCTTGTGCCGAGATCTATGGGACGTTTTGCATATATGGCTTCCTTCGCGAAATCCTCCACCTTAAGGGAAAGGGAATTGGCAAAGTTCTCGATAAAGGATCCGCAGCCGCTGGAGCAGGCTTCATTTAAGAGCACAGAGTCCACCGACCTGTTCTTGATCTTAATGCACTTCATGTCCTGGCCGCCTATATCCAGGATACAGTCCACATCCTTATCAAAGAATGAGGCGGCATAATAGTGGGCCACGGTCTCAACCTCTCCCTCATCCAGCTTGAAAGCGGATTTCATAAGGGCTTCACCGTAGCCTGTGGAGCAGGCTCCGACGATACGAACATCCTTGGGCTTCAGCTCATATATCTCGATGATGGACCTTATGGCGGTCTTTAAGGGAGAAGCGTTATTATTGGAATAGAAAGAATAGAGAAGCTTGCCGTCCTCACTGATAAGGGCGGTCTTCGTGGTGGTGCTCCCCGCATCGATGCCAAGATATGCGTCTCCCCGGTATGACGAGAGGTCCTGGGTCTCAACCTTTGCCTTTGCGTGGCGTTTCTCAAAGTCCTTATACTCCTTCTCATCCTTAAAAAGGGGCTCCATCCTGGGAACTTCCGTTTCAAGTTTGATCTTTCCCTTAAGCTTGTCGATAAGGCTGCTTAAGAGCACCGTCCCCTCCTCGTGATTGAGGGCGGAGCCGATGGCAGCAAAAAGATGGCTGTTCAAAGGATCTATGATATGCTCATCATCCAGTGACAGGGTCTTTATAAATGCTTTCTTTAATTCCGTAAGGAAGTGTAAGGGACCTCCCAGAAAGGCCACATGGCCGCGGATAGGCTTTCCGCAGGCAAGTCCGGAAATGGTCTGATTCACCACTGCCTGAAAAATGGAAGCCGCCAGGTCCTCGGATCTGGCACCGTCGTTTATAAGGGGCTGTATATCGGTCTTTGCGAATACCCCGCAGCGGGCAGCAATGGTATACAGGGATTCATAGTTCTTAGCAAGAGTATTAAGTCCCTCTGCATCGGTCTGGAGAAGGGCCGCCATCTGATCGATGAAGGCACCGGTACCTCCGGCGCAGGCTCCGTTCATCCTTTCTTCCACGTTACCGTCTTCAAAATAGATGATCTTAGCGTCCTCACCGCCAAGCTCCACTGCCACATCTGTCTTTGGCTCATACTTTTTTAAGGCCGTGGCCACAGCCACAACCTCCTGGGTAAAGGGCACTTCCAGGGCCGTAGAAAGCCCGAGGCCCCCGGATCCGGTTATTACGGGACTCACGTCGCAGTCACCGGTCTCCTTAAATGCGTCCTCCAAAAGACCTTTAAGGGTCTCCCTTATATCGGCAAAATGACGCCTGTAATCTGAATATATCAGTTTTTCATTTTCATCAAGCACCGCCGCTTTTACAGTGGTGGAGCCTATATCTATACCAACGGAATATTTCATGATTTCTTCAAAAACCTCGA
>CADBTX010000162.1 GCA_902797705.1 uncultured Lachnospiraceae bacterium
CTGCTTGGTATCCATATCAATGGATGGAGCGGAAAAAACGATATCCCTGTTTGCCGATCCCAGAGTATACCATCCTCGAATAGTGGGATCATAGTCAGCATCCGGAACCCAGTCTCCTCCGTCTATAAAAGTCTTATCCGGGAATCCCAGATACACGTCATTTACCATGCCCTTGTACATTGCCATTCCATCCTGCATGGCGGCCTTAAGGGCGTCATTGTCTGCGTAATCGGAGTTTTCCATCACTCCCGCCAGGCCGTCGTAATATCCCTTGATATTCTTCATGGTGGCTCCGATATCGTTGGCGTTGCTTAAAGACTCATTGGTAAGCCCCCATGTGCTTTCCTCGATTATTACCTTTTTGGAATTGGTAAAGATCACAACCGCAACCACGATGATGAACAGGGCTATCATGGGGATCAGTATAACCAGAAGCTGTCTGCTGATACTCCCACGACTTTCACGTTTTCCTCTACTCATAAATCAGATCTCCTTTACAAATATTTAGCACAGCATTATCTTTTGTGCAATATTTTCACATTATACCACACATTTGATAATTTTTTTTGTATATTTTACAGAACTTTTCGAAAAAGAATACAACCACAGTTTTAGCCCAGCGCCACATCAAGTGCCATCATCAGCGTAAACCCCAGAGAAAACATAAGAACTCCCACATTGGAGTGCTCACCTGCAGACATTTCCGGGATAAGCTCTTCCACCACCACATAGATCATGGCCCCCGCCGCAAAACAGAGAAATGCAGGAAGAATAAGGCTCCATATGGAAGCCGCAACCATAACGCCTCCCGCGAAGCCTGTAAGTGCTCTCTGTATCCGGTCCTTTATCTTTCCCCTCATCAGAAAGACCAGGGCCGAACCTGAGGTTGTGCCGATAAAAGGTATCAGTATCCCAGAAATGACTCTTTCATCCATGAGCATTTTCCCCGACTATTTCTTTTCCTCCGAAGCAAAGGAAGCCGCGCACCCTTTGCAGTGTGCACAGCTTCCGCCGCAGGAGGACTTTCCCGATCTCTTATCCCTGATAATTGAACGGACACCAAGCCCTGCAATAAGGATAAGTATTCCGGATACCAGGATCGTCCCCATTTTTATGCCTCCTTAAGTTCTGTTCTTGTAAGCTTGTCCGCTTCCTTATATTTCTTAAAGAACAGCATATAGATCATTGCCGCCAGCAGGGCCAGAGCCAGGACAAAGCCGATGATATTCAGGTTTCCCGTAGCCGCCCAGCCAAACTGGGTGATCATAAATGCTATCACATATGCAAAGCCGCACTGATAAAGGATTGCGAACCAGGTCCACTTTGCATTGTTCATTTCCCGCTTTATGGCACCGATGGCCGCGAAGCAGGGTGCGCATAAAAGATTGAATACCAGGAAGGAGAAGCCTGTCACTCCGGTAAAAGCAACGGACAGTGCCTGCCATGCACTCATGTCTCCGCCTCCGTACAGTATTCCCATAGTACCTACTATATTCTCCTTTGCCACCAGTCCGGTTATGGACGCCACTGCAGCCTGCCAGTTTCCCCATCCGAGAGGAATGAAGATCCAGGCTATGGCACTTCCGATCCTGGCAAGGATGGAGAGCTCCAGCTCATCTTCGGAGAGCATCCTGAAGCCGTCCTCAGCAAATCCGAAATAGGATGTGAACCATACTACTATAGTTGAAAGAAGTATTATGGTCCCGGCCTTCTTTATGAAAGACCATCCCCTCTCCCACATGGAACGGAGTACATTTCCGAGGGTAGGCATATGATAGGGAGGAAGCTCCATAACAAAGGGAGCGGGATCTCCGGCGAACATTTTTGTCTTTTTAAGTATTATACCGGAAATGATAATGGCCGCCATTCCTATAAAGTAAGCAGATGTCGATACCCAGGGAGAGCCTCCGAATATGGCTCCGGCGATCATTGCGATAAAGGGAACCTTGGCTCCGCAGGGAATGAAGGTGGTGGTCATTATGGTCATTCTTCTGTCACGTTCATTCTCAATGGTCCGGCTGGCCATTACCCCGGGCACTCCGCAGCCCACGCCGATAAGCATGGGGATAAAGGATTTTCCCGAAAGTCCGAAACGTCTGAAGATACGGTCCAGTACAAAGGCTATCCTCGCCATATAACCGCAGGCCTCCAGGAAGGCCAGCATAAGGAAGAGCACCAGCATCTGGGGAACGAATCCGAGAACGGCGCCCACGCCTGCCACGATACCGTCAAGTATAAGAGCCTTCAGCCACTCGGCCACGCCGATACTATCCAGAGCGGATTCCACAAGAGCCGGAACGCCGGGTACCCAGGTGCCGTAATCAGCGGGATCCGGCTCATCCCCTATTTCTTCAAGTGTCTTCGCGGCAGCTTCGTAATCGGAGATACTTGCGGTTTCCTCGCTTATCTCAAGTGTTTCTTCGTCCTCAACCTCGTAGGTGAATTCATCCACGGGAGCAGAGCCGTTTTCTTCCACATAAGCATCATAGCCATCCACTATTGCGGAAGCCTCTGCATAGCTTTCGGAGATATCCCCGTATCCGTCGTCCATTCCGAAGAGATGGAAGCCATCGCCGAATACGCAGTCATTGGTGAAATCCGTTGCGGGAGCACCCACGCCCACCATGGCAACCCAGTACACAAGCACCATC